>JAITQT010000502.1 GCA_031288745.1 Deltaproteobacteria bacterium | reverse complement strand
ACTTTCGAGTTGTAATTAAGTTTTAGCATACCCTTTAAGATCTTAACCGTATTTCTTTTGAGATTTCTACTTAGCTCTCTGCTCCAACCATATATTTTAACTTTGATTAATATTGATCGCAGCGCAAAAAGTCCCCTTTATCCGTTCTAATATTTGTAACATAGCCATCTTACTAGCTAATTTTTAGACTATTTTGCTTTTAAGGTTTTTTTGCGCTTCTATCAAGGGTAGGCTAAAACTTAATTACAACTCGAAAGTAGCTACCAGCCGCAACGTGGGGAAAAAAGACTTGGTGAACGGTTACGTTTAAAACAAGGCAATCTAAAGCTATGTTAATAAATAAAATCATTAATCCAAAGCTATCTCCAACTTCTCTCCTGCCTTTCAACCTGCCCTCAGCTTTGAAATGGGCCACGATAGGTCTAACTACGTTCTGATCCAACAGCCGCTCTTAATCTTTGCCCTCAAAGTGAGAAGGTTTCGTCCGTTTTCAATGTTACAACGAATTCCCGATTGTTTTAGTACTTTAATTCATGAAAATACTAAAACATAAATGAGCTTCGCCCTATTAGAAAAACAATAATCCTATTTAATTACCTACATATTTAAAATATATTTTTACAAGGAAGGTGGGAGTCAATCTATAGAAAAAAATGCCATGGAAACCCTTAATAATTTTAACCTGGCCCGGCGACCCAACGGCTAGGCTAATTTTAAGCCGGTTCACCTTTCACTGCTCCTAAAGGGTGAAAATAACAAAAAATCCAATAGAAATTAAGACCTCGGCTACGAAAGGTTTATTTGGGAGAGAGGATCATTATCATAGAGCGGCCTTCGAGTTTAGGGAGAGAGTCTGGTTGTCCGGCCTCAGCCACATCCTGGATGAGGCGCTCCATAAGACTTTGACCAATATGAGAGTGGGCTATCTCTCGACCGTGAAAAACTAAGGAAACCTTTATTTTATTTTTCTCGGCCAAAAATTTGAGAATGTTCCTCAGCTTAAATTGGTAATCGTGCTCGTCAGTCTTAGGTCTGAACTTGACTTCCTTGATTTCGATAACACTGGCTTTTTTTCTGGACTCGGAGAGCTTTTTGCTTTGTTGATATTTATAGCGGCCAAAATCCATAATCCGGCACACCGGCGGCTCGGCCTCTGGAGCCACCTCCACCAAATCCAAACCGGCCACCTTAGCCGCTTCTAAAGCCTGTCTAATGTTCAAAATACCTAATTGTTCGCCTTCGTCGGTAATTACTCTAACTTGCGGTGCCCTGACGGCCTCGTTAACGTTGATGCGTTTTGAGTCCGACTCTTTCTTCTTAAAGCCTTTGATATTAACACCTCTCTACTGTTTAAATAAAAAAAAAGTTTCCTGCCCCAGCGGCCTCAAATAGTCGAAACGCGAAACCGTTTGAATTTAATCCCAACTCGGGGGGTTAAACTCGCCTAAAAAGCGCTCGCGGAAAGTTTCCATGGTCATCAAACCCAGCTCTTCGCCTTGACCGCGCCTTACGGCGGCCAGACCCTGCTCTACTTCCTTATCGCCAAGGACCAACAAGAAAGGAATTTTAGCGAGACGAGCTTTACGTATTTTATAGCCTAATTTTTCATTACGCAAGTCTGTTTCAACCCTGATATCATTTTTTTTTAACTTTTCGGCCATAATGATCGCCAATTCATCAGCCCTATTGGTAACAGTCAAAACTATAGCCTGGGTTGGAGCTAACCAAGCGGGAAAGGCCCCGCCGTAATGCTCTATAAGTATGCCGATAAAGCGCTCTAAACTCCCAAAAACAGTGCGGTGGAGCATGACCGGCCTTTTTTTCAGGTTATCGCCATCAGTGAAAGTCAAGTCAAAGCGCTCAGGTAAGGTAAAATCACACTGAATAGTGCCGCATTGCCAACGCCTACCCAGAGCGTCTTTAAGCTTAACGTCGATTTTGGGGCCGTAAAAGGCCCCATCGCCCTCGTTTATCTGGTAAAAAGCTCCTATACTAGCTAAGGCGTCTTTAAGGGCTGTGGTCGCCATTTCCCAATCCTCGTCCGAGCCGATGCTCTTAAGAGGCCTGGTAGATAGTTCCATCTCAAACTCAAAGTCAAAGCAATCCATCATATCGGAGACGAGTTTAAGCACGTTTTCTATCTCTAAACCCACCTGGCTGGGGGTACAAAATATATGACTATCGTCTTGAGTAAATTGTCTAACCCTGGTTAGACCATGAAGAACTCCGCTTTTCTCATGACGCTGGACAGTTCCCAACTCAAAGAGCCTTAAAGGCAAATCCCTAAACGAGCGTATGTCGGATTTATAAACAAACATGTGGGAGAGACAATTCATGGGCTTAATGGCGTAGCGCTGACTGTCGACCTCGGTGAAATACATATTTTCCGAATAGTAATCTAGGTGGCCACTCTTTTTCCATAATTCGGAGCGCAGTATCTGAGGCCCCATGACTAGCTGATAGCCGCGGCGCAAGTGCTCACGCTGCTCAAAATTTTCTAAAATAGTCCTCAAAAGGGCCCCTTTGGGGTGCCAAACCACCAAGCCCCCGCCGATTTCCTCATGGAGGGAAAACAGATCCAGTTCCTTGCCCAGTTTGCGGTGATCGCGTCGCTTAGCTTCTTCGATAAGCGTCAAATGGTTTTTAAGGTCTTTTTGATTAAAAAAGGCAGTGCCGTAGATGCGTTGAAGCATGGGCCTTTTTTCATCGCCTCGCCAGTAAGCCCCGGCCACGCTTAAGAGCTTAAAGGCGGTCCCAGCAGAGGTGTCGGGCACGTGAGGTCCACGACAAAGGTCGATAAAATCGCCACATTTATAAAGGCTAACTTGGGTCTGGCCGCTCTTAACTAGATCTTCGATAAGCTCAACCTTATAAGGCTCGTCCTTTTGCTTAAATAGAGCCAAGGCCTCGACGGCGGAAATTTCGCTGCGTTCAAAGGGTTGCCTTTCTAAAATTATCCCATCCATGACCTCTGAAATATTTTCCAAGTCTTGGGGCGTAAAAGGTCTACCCAAATCAAAATCATAATAAAAGCCATCCTCAATGGAAGGTCCGATAGCCACTTTGACCCCTGGGAAAAGCCTGACCACCGCCTCGGCCATAATATGGGCCACGCTATGCCTTAAAAGGTCCAAGGCCACCGAATCGGAAGCGTTAAGAGCCGTAAGCTCGGACCCTGGCTCGAATTGAACACTAAGATCGTAGACCTCTCCGTTAATCTTAGCAGCCAATGGCCTATCCGCACCCTTTTGAGGACATCCGGCTAACTTAAAAAGCTCGGCGGCCGTGGGCCGCTCCGGGCCGTTCCAATCAATAGGTTTTATATCGTTATTGAAGTTAACGCTATAGATATACATACCAAAACACCTCAAAAAGCCGACTTAAGCTTTTAGCGCCTCCAAAGAGGGGCCGTTTTCAAACACACAAAAAAACCGCCTCAGACCGGCGGGTAAATTAAAAGCAAAAACCTAGCCAAAATATAAGAAAACGCGAGCCAAAAACAAACTCCTTTTTCGAGGACGGAACGAAAAATAAAGTCTAGACCTTTAAATTTTCTATCAATATAAATTAGCACAAAACAAAACTTTCATCAAGTCTTAAGGCAAAAGCGCTAGAGCGATTTCATCAAAAAAAATTTCAGGCTGTGCATTCTGTGACCTAGGCTGCCTTAGCCAGTTGAGGAGCCACCGTCTCAGCTCGGGGAGGAATCAGCTTGAAAGGAATGGTTTTACTTTCAGTCCAGCCTTTAAGTTCG
>JAITQT010000491.1 GCA_031288745.1 Deltaproteobacteria bacterium | reverse complement strand
CGCCACATGGATTTATCTTTTCGCGTACCAGACGCTATTAATCTCAGGGTTTTAGCTAGATTATTAGCCCCTCATTGCGATTTGGCCCAGTTTTGGGCCTTCGCCAAGGCCGATTGGGAAGGCCGTAGCCCTTGTCCCGAGCGCTATCCCTACTCTTTGGAAGAATTTTTGGAAATCGCTGGCGGACAAAAGGGTCCTCTCAGAATCCCTCTCCAAGCCCGCGATCTAATGGCTGCTTTGGGCCTCTCCGGTGGCCCTACTGTGGGTAGGCTTTTAAAGATAGTTAAATCAGCCTACGATCTCGGACGAATCTCAACTGTTCAGGAAGGTCTGGAACTAGCGGCCGAGGTTTTAGGCGACCCTCTCTCTTTGGAAACCAGATTTCAGGAAAGCCCCTCGTTGGCTGGTGTTGATCTTGCCTCTAGTGGGCCTTAAATCAACTCTGGTAATTTGGCTAAATTTAAAATAAAATTTAAGGATTTAAAACGATATGGTTTTATGTTTTTGGCTTAGCTTTTTGTAGGCCAAAGGGTTATTGGCCTCTTATATAGGATAGCGCCAAAAAAAATTGTTTTTTTTAATAATATTAACCGTTCACCAAGTCTTTTTTTCCCACGTTGCGGCTGGTAGCGACTTTTGAGTTGTAATTAAATTTTAGCATACGCCTTAAGATCTTAACATTAGTTCTTTTGAGGTTTCTACTAAGGTCGGTGCACCAACCATATATTTTAACTTGGATTGATGTTAAAATTACTAAGCTCCTATAGGGGGCTACATTGTTGCGGTACGTGTCGTTCCTTTCAATAGGCTTGGCACCGCAACGTTCACTTTTGTGAACGGACACAATAATAACATTAGACAGTAATTTTGTTTTTTACCTCCGTTGCGCCTCTACCAGCGTTCCGCAACCGGGGGTTTTCTATGTTTGTCGCATTTTAGTGAAGTTTGGCCACCTAGCGCGTAAATTATTCTTGATTTATTTTTTGGCCGATTTGCGGTAAACTTTTTTTGGTGAAAATTAAGGTCTATTTTGGAGATCGTATGACGAATTTGGCGGTTATCGGGACTCAGTGGGGCGACGAAGGCAAAGGGAAGATAGTCGATCTTTTGACCGAGAAGGCCTCGGTCGTGGTTCGTTTTCAAGGCGGCAACAACGCCGGGCACACTTTAGTGGTCGACGGTCAAACCTATGCCCTTCACTTGGTGCCCTCGGGCATACTCCACCCCGACAAGACTGCGGTCATTGCCTCTGGCGTGGTTGTGGACCCTCAAGTGCTTTTGGAAGAAATGGCTAAGTTAAGGGCTCGTGGCGTTTTTATTAGCCCGAAAAATCTTAAAATAAGCGAAAAAGCCCACATCATCTTGCCTTACCATAAAGCCCTGGACCAGGCGAGGGAAAGTATTGCGGCCCAAGGCGATCATAGAATTGGGACCACTGGACGGGGCATTGGTCCAGCCTACGAAGATAAGGCCTCTCGCTTGGGGCTAAGAATGGGCGATCTGTTAAATCTGAAACTATTTCGTCAGAGGCTAGAAAGGGTCTTGGTGGAAAAAAACTGCCTCTTGGTCGGCCTATACCGCAGCTCTTCTTTTAGTATTGATTCCTTGATGGAATTAGTTGAAAATTGGGCTAACCAGTTTAAAGCTTTTATCGTCGATACCTTCCAAATCATTAACCAGGCGGCCAAGGAAGGACGAAACATCTTATTTGAAGGGGCTCAGGGCGTTCAGCTCGATATTGACCACGGCACCTATCCCTTTGTTACAAGCTCTAACCCCACCGCCGGAGGGGTTAGCGTGGGCTCGGGTCTTTGCCCTAAGCTTTTAGATAGTGTTCTAGGTTTAGTTAAAGCTTATACTAGCCGGGTAGGCGAGGGTCCGTTTCCTACGGAGATAAAAGGCACCGCAGGCGATAGGCTAAGAAAAAACGGAAACGAATATGGCACTACCACCGGTCGCCCCAGGCGCTGCGGCTGGCTAGACGCAGTGCTAGTAAAAAACAGCGTGGAACTTTGCGGAATCGATCGCTTAGCCATCACTAAATTAGACGTGCTGCGTGGTCTTCCAGAGATTAAAATTGCCACTCACTATATGCTCAATAAAGAAAAAATAGACTATGTGCCAGCTTCTTTAGCGTCACTTTCCCAGGCCGAGCCTATTTACGAGACCTTTCCCGGTTTTGATCAAGATATCACTAAGGCCTCGAAAGTTGGAGATCTACCTGACCCAGTTAGGCGCTATCTCGATAGGTTGTCGGAACTGGTGGGAGTGCCGGCGGGAGTGATTTCCGTGGGACCTGATCGCCATCAGACAATAATGCTTCATGATTTTTTCCCCAGTTCGGTTTAGCGCCTTATTGGCGCAACTCTTTAGCGGTAAAACCGTTGTTCCTTAAATCGGAATTGATTTTATGGATAACAAGCGATTCGACGAACTCGAGGCTAAGCTAGAGATCTATAAAAGCACCTTAACTGAGATCTACGAGCGCTACGATCAAAAGTTAGAAGAGCTTTCTCTAGTCAGGCGGGTTGGCGATGCATTAAGAAGCACTATGACGGTTGAGTCTTTAGCCTCGGCCTTAATGGTATCCGTGGCCCACGAGGTCTCCGCCGATCGCTTAAGCTTAATTTTAAACGATAACGGCAGAAGTGAGCGAGGCGGCCTAAAGGTGAGGGCGGCTTATTGGGCTGATAGAGAGGATTTTAAGTTCTTTGAGGAGAGTCAAGGGGCCCCCTTTGACTGGCAAAGTCTTGGCCTCCTGCCTGGAGAGAGCGAAAATTATCGTCTGCGGACCATTGAGGAGGCCCATTGGAGCTGTGACCCCCTGGGGCATGAAGGCGACGGGCCTAGAACTCTCCTCTTAGCCCCCTTCATGGTTCGAGGCCGTTTTTTAGGTCTTTTAATACTCTCTCGTCCGGCCGTCTCTCCTTTTAGCCCTGAAAACGAACACATGCTTTCCATCATGGCCGACCAAGCCGGGGCGGCCCTCTCCAACGTTCAACTCTTTGATGATCTAAGCCGCATTAATCAAAAATTAATAGCCTCTGAGAAAAGGGCTAGAGAAAGTTCAGAATACCTTGAAAGGCTTTTAGAGACAGCTAACGACGCTATTTTTACCCTAGATTGCCAGGGGCGGATTACTTACTCCAATCGTAAGGCCCGTCAGTGGGGTTGGAGTAAAGAGGAACTCCTAGGCCGTGAGTTTAGAGGTTTTTTAGAGGAAACTCTTTCTTTAGCCCAGTGGGCCCCTGGGTCCCCGCCTCCGGCCGATAAAATTATTGAAGCCACCTTGTTAAACGCAGCTGGCGAGCGCCGAGCGGTCCTTATTTCTACTTCCAGCGTCGGCTTTAAGGGCCGGGGCGATAAATCTGGCCAGGATGATTTAAGCGATTCTAATCAAGTCGAGCCCGACCAAGATCTTCAGGGAGAAGCGCTCGAATCGTGGATGTTGGTGGTTAGTGATTTAACTGAAAGGAGGCAACTAGAGCGTCAACTCCTTCATAGCGAAAAATTGGCCTCAATAGGGCTTTTGGCCGCCGGGGTGGCCCACGAGGTCGGAAATCCTCTCTCAGCCATTTCCGGCTACGCTCAAATCTTAGGGGCCGGTGTGGAGGACGACGGGGAGAGGCGCGAGTATCTAACGGCCATCCTCAATCAAACGGAGAGGATACAAAAGATCCTAAGGGAATTACTTGATTACTCAAGGCCTTCCAAGGGTCTTTCCGAAACTTTAGACTTAGCCCAGCACGTGCCCAAAATCATGGGTATGCTCGAAGGGCAAAGAACCTTTGGCCGAATTAAGGTGGTCTACCGCTTAGATCTTGAAAACGGACCTCATCTAGTGAACATGGATAGAGATCATTTGGCCCAGGTAATAGTTATCATCGCCATGAACGCCGCCCAGGCTATGAGCGAGCAGACTGAGCCGCCTCCGGTCTTTACTATAGAACTTAACCGTGAGGCTGTTTACGTTTTAATGATTCTAAGCGATAACGGCCCGGGCATGTCTAACGAAGTGATTAAAAGGGCCTTTGATCCCTTTTTCACCACCAAGGCCCCTGGACAAGGCACGGGCCTAGGGCTGGCTATCTGTCAAAGGATTGTCGATAGCTACCGCGGAAGATTAGAGCTTAAATCATTGGAGGGGCGCGGGGCCCGCTTTACCATAAGATGGCCTGAGGGAGGCAATAATTGAGTCAGGCCCAATCTAGTGATAATGTCTTAGGTAAAGTGCTCATCGTTGACGACGAAGAGCATATTAGAAAGATCATGAGCATTATGCTCGGTAAAAGGGGCTACTCGTGCCGTACGGCTGCTTCCGGGGCCGAAGCCTTGAGCGCGGTGGAACGTGAAAGTTTTGACGTGGTCTTTACCGATCTTAACATGCCCGAAATGGACGGCTTAGGGCTATTGGCCAAACTTAGAGACGTGGCCTCAGATACTTTAGTAATTATGGTTACCGCTTTCGCTTCGGTAGATACAGCCATCAAAGCTATGAAAGAAGGGGCTTACGACTACATAGCTAAACCGTTTAATGAAGAAGAAATCGTTATCGTTTTGGAAAAAGCCTTAGAGCGAGGAAGGTTAGTTAATGAAAATAAGCGCCTAAAAAAAGAAATCGGGCTTAGGAGCGACGCCTCGGTTTTTTTGGGCCAGAGCCCGGCTATGACTAGGGTCTTTGATATTATCGCTAAAGTTGCCGAAACGAAAGCGACCGTCCTCATAACCGGGGAGAGCGGTACCGGTAAAGAGCTAGCCGCCCGTTCGATTCATCAAAACGGCCCTAGGAGCGATAAACCATTTGTGGCCGTAAATTGTGGAGCAATTCCTCAAAATCTCATGGAGAGTGAGTTCTTTGGCTACGTCAAAGGGGCTTTCACCGGGGCCGATAAGGCCAAGGTCGGGTTGGTGGCCGAGGCCGACGGGGGGACCTTATTTTTAGACGAGGTTAGTGAGCTGCCTTTGGAGATGCAAGTAAAGCTCTTACGGGTGCTCCAGGAAGAGGAAGTTAAGAGAGTGGGGGAAAATGTCCCGCGTAAGGTTGATTTAAGAGTAGTTGCCGCCACCAACAAAGATCTCTCCGAAGAAGTGGCCCAGGGCCGTTTTAGAGAAGATCTTTACTATCGCCTCAATGTGGTTCGCTTAAAGATGCCGCCCCTTAGGGAGAGGCGCGAGGACATCCCGGTCTTAGCTTCTCATTTTTTGGCCTTGGCCGTAAAAAAAAATCAATTGGCCCCTAAAAAATTATCCCCAGCAGCTATTCGGCTCATGTGCGCCCAAACC
This sequence comes from Deltaproteobacteria bacterium, assembly GCA_031288745.1. Taxonomy (GTDB): domain Bacteria; phylum Desulfobacterota; class Desulfarculia; order Adiutricales; family Adiutricaceae; genus JAITQT01. Next base: position 2,380 of record JAITQT010000491.1, on the reverse strand, counting down.
TTTGGCGGTAACGTTAGGGCGCTTAAAAATGTGCTTGAGCAGGCAGCTATTATGAGCGACGGGGCGGTCATTGGCCCAGAGGATCTCCCTTTTGGCGTAGATGCCGACCCTTTTATCGTCCAGCATGCCGAGGGAGGGGATGATTTGGTTTTGCGACTCCCAAAAGATTGGACTGATTTGAAAATGGCCCTTAAAAATGTAACCCAATTAACTGAGCGAGAGATAATCGGGCGAGTCTTAGCCGAGCAAAGCGGCAATAGAACGAGGTCGGCCGAGATCTTAGGGCTCAGCCGTAGGGCCTTGATAACTAAGATAGGCCTATACTCTTTAGATGGCCCCGACCCACGGTCTTTACCCGAGGCGACTAAAGCTTAATAGTGTCCGTTCACCAATGTGAACGTTTAAGGGCCCGTTCACAAGAGAGAACGTTGCGGTGCCAAGCCTATTGAAAGGGAAGACACGTACCGCAACATTGTAGCCCCCTATAGGAGCTTAGTAATTTTAACAATAATCCAAGTTAAAATATATGGTTGGAGCACCGAGCTAAGTAGAAACCTCAAAAGAACTATTGTTAAGCTCTTAAGGGTATGCTAAAACTCAATTACAACTTTAAAGTCGCTACTAGCCGTAACGTGGGGAAAAAAGATTTGGTGAACGGTTACGCTTAATATAAACGTCTGAAGCTTTGGCGGGGAGAGTAATGTTTAAATTTATAGAGCGTAAAGTAAAAAATAGCGAAAAAGCCGAAGTTTATTCTTTATTAGATGCGGGGCTAATAGTTTGCGGGCGACTAATAGAATTATTAGTTATCCTTTCTTTGGCCGTAGGCTTAGCTCAATATTTAGCCTCTCTATTTGGTCAAATTAAAGGGCCTTTTCCTTATAATTTATTAGCCTGGGGGCCAGCCTCTTTAGTCTTGGCCCTAAGCGTCTGTCCTAGGCTTGCTTTAAGGTCGACGCTTAGAAAAGATTTTGGTTTAGATAGCCGCCCTTTTCTGATAAAGTTTAGGGGGGCTTTTGGCCCTTGGCTAGCTTTATGGGCCCTTTTATGGCTGGCCTCTTGGCTTATTTTTAATTTTTTAATTACCGATCGGCTCTTGTTTTTTGGGACCACTTTATTAGCTTTAGTCTGGGGAAGTTATTTAGCCTATTGCTTTGTAAAAAATCGCTTAATCTGTCGCAGCCTTGTCGAATGGCCGCCCTTTGAAAAAGTAAGTTTTTTTCCTCCTCAAGTAGCCCCGTTGTTTAATGATAACTCACCCTTCGAACAGCTTAAGGTTAGCCATTGCTTCTGGCCAGGAATAAAGCTACCGTTTTTTTTGGGCCGCATCTTGGTTATCCCTAAGAGTTCAATTAATTTTCTTTCTAGCGAAGCCTTAAAGATAAGCGTCGTATGGGCCTATTTAGCTAAATACGTTAAGCTCGACCGCTATCGTTTATTTTTGCGCCTATCAACCTTAGCCCTAGCCGTACCCAGCGCCTTCGTTTCTCTTATCGCTTTAGGCTTTTTTTTTCTCAGTTACCCATTTAAAATAGGTCCTGGATTAGTACCCCTAGCCCTCTTAGGGGCCTGGTTTTCCGTTCTTTTTTCTAATTTGGCCGAAAACTTGTTTAACCGCCTCTTTATCGTAAAACTTAACCAGGGGGCCGTTTTGGCTACTGGCGATGAAAAGGCCATGGCCGCGGTCATAAGGTTACTAGCGGAAAAAAATTTATTAGCGGCTAAGCGAGGTTGGCGATGGGTTTTATTTACCGATTGGGCCGGTGCTGATGAACTCTTATCTTCTAACCTCCAAAGCAAAAGCCTTTTACGAGAGCGTAAGGAATTAAGAGCTTCGAAGTCGAAAAGCCTTAAGAACTTTCAAGGCCAGGATAGCGAATTCTCTTCGAAAGATAATTTAGCTAATCTTAACGAGAGTCTGAAAGAAGATATTGAAAAAAAGGAAGAAAAAATTATACACTAAAAATTATCATAAAAATAATTTATCTTAAGCGCTGTAAAATATTGCCCTTCAGGGTTGGAATAAAAGGCGTATTTAGGTTTTAATCTTGTTTTCATGCCAGAGTTCTAGGCGAGTTGGTTAAATCTCTATAACTAGTACCCAATTATATTCCTAAATTTTGCTTACATAAAATCTTAGTTTGCAAAATTTAAATAATATAAAGCTATTCCTTTCAGACTGATTCCTCCCCCTAGCTTAGACGGTGGCTCCTCAACTGGCTAAGGCAGCCTAGGTAACAGAATGCACAGCCTGAAATATGTACTCTTTTCTACGCCTGCGGCTTAAACTTTCGGGCGGAGGAACATGGGAACATCGGAAGATCTGACTTTATCGTTGAGTGGGGTGACCAAGTCTGGGTTATCGAAGTAAAACTGAGTC
>JAITQT010000454.1 GCA_031288745.1 Deltaproteobacteria bacterium | reverse complement strand
TGGCTAGTAAACAAAGAAGATTGACTAAAAAGGTCCGCTGGCGCGAAAGTGGCGCTCTTAAGCCTAAAGGGGTGTCGAAGGGGTTTAGGCTCTGGGAAGAGTCGAAAGTTAACCGATGGTACTGAGCTAAGTGCCTTTTATCTTCTGAGAGTGAGGCTCTTATAAGTTTAATGAGCCCGCTAGAACTAGGGCCCACGTCTATAATTGATAGATAGGGTAACTCATTAGTGCCAGCGCCTAAGAGGAAAGCTAGATTGATTGAATTTAGGAGCACTGATTTACCAGCCCCCATTGGGGCCAGACCAATATCAATCCAAGCCGATTGCCTAGAAGAATTAGGGGCAAAAGGCATAATCTTACCCTCTTCACTCCTTAAGGCTAAAGAGCCTTGGGGAAAGGGAGAGGCCGGCCTTAAGGGAGTAAAGCGCCAGACTTCTCTTAAGGGGGCGGCCGCCTTGGGGGCTGGACTATGATGCAAAGTTAAGGCCGCAATTGTGGCGCAGACCCCTAAGAGAGGGTCACCCCAAGTAAGCCTAACTTCCCCTCTGCCCCAACCGCCGACCTCGCGAGCCGCTAGGTTTAATCTCTTTCTTAGGATTTTTTCAGCTTGATTTAAATCAATCTCTTCATTTAAATCTATAAAAGTGTCAAAAGCCATGGATAGGGCGCAAATAGTCTCTCCGCTCTCGGAAAGTTCCCTTAAAGCGTTGATGGCCGATACTAGAGTTTTATTTTCACTAGAGGCAAACGATAAAATCCTAGCCATAGAAGATTTTATTAAAGTCCCTTTTAAGCCTAGTGGGCCAAGATTTAAGCTATAGCGAAGAGGAATCTTATCTTCTCTTAAGGCTAAAAGCTTAAAAAGATGACTAAAAGGGGCTGAATTTCTAGGGGGGAGGCTTAGAAAAAAAGGGGCGTGGAGCCTTGAGCCTATTAAGATAAGATGGCGATCCACAATTTTAGCTTCATGGGGAAAGAGCTGACTCTCTATAGTAGGATATCCTATAAAAGTAGCTATATTATCGCCCTCTTCAGGGACCTTAAAGGCTCTTTCCATAGGGTAAATTAAGGGCCTATAGTTATAAGGAACAGTTGAGGGGTCTAAACCAAGCCTCGCTCTTTTAAGGACCTCCCAGGCTTTAAGCAATCTAAAATTAAAGCCGCTTAACTTTAAAGCCGAGCCTAAAGCGCTCATAGCCCCGCTATGAGCTTCCCTTAAAGGCTTTAAGGCCGATAGCTCGTCTTGGACCCGCCCTTGATGGAAAAAATCCGCTCTCTCTCTATCGCGCCCGTAAGTCCTCTCGCTAGGGCTAAGGCATAGGGGTGAGGTTTGTAAGGTTATAGTTAGCTTTTCCGAGCCGCAGTAGCTTAAAAGGGTCTTCTCCCAATCTTTTAAGATATGGTTAAAGTTTAAGCCGTAAACTGAACAAGCTTTATAGGAAGGACCAAAAGAGGCTTTAATCTCCCGCTCCGCCCCAAAGGGGTCGTACTCGAACACCATGGAGAGATAATGACCCTCTCTTTCTAGTAGGGGCCCCACCTTTTCAGTCATACAGGCGCTAATATGAGCCTCTCTTTCTAGAAAATCTTGACTCTCCAGACCCCTTATATCGAAGGCCCCGATTAGAGAGCCGTCGTCACCCACTAGGGTTTGTTCGTCGTCTGCCGTTTCTAACCGGCAATAACTTCCAGCCGGGCCCTTTAGAGAGCGGTAAAGGGCCAGACTTAAACGGTTGAAAGAGTCAAAAAGGCTCATAGCTTTATTCCTAAAATATTTATAATTATACTAAATTTATATTAAACATATTGTACTATAATGTAGCATTATGTAACGTAACGTAATATATTGTAACAATAAAATAGCCTAACCTTTTTTGGTTAGCACTATTTGAGAGATAGCCACGCCTTTAGGATTAAAAGTGGTCTTAACCCTCCTTACGACCACCTCGGCCAGTAAGTTTTGGGTGGCCACCACCCCAGAAGAGGATTCGTAAGATAGAATTAAGGGCATCTCTAGTTTCCACGAGGCAGCCCCATCTTTTCGCTCTTGACTAACCACCACTGGGGCCCCGTTTAAGACGCAAGAAAGAGATAACCTTTCCTTTTCTATCTTTTCTAGATGCCCTCCATTATCAAGACTTTTTAGAAAGCTATCGAAGCCTTGATTTTCAAATTCGCTCCTAATATCAGCTAAGGTCCGCCGCCAGGTTAGAAAATTTAGGCTCATACTCTTAGAAACAACTTCAGCGGTCCAGTTGGCTAAGGCCCTATTTTCTATGACCGGCTCGTTTAGCGGCGGTAATTCTAAGACCCTTAAATCAGAGGTGACGGCAAAGTATTTGGGGTTAGGGAGGCTAAAAAAGAGATATAGGTTAAGAGCGAAACTAATTAGTAAAAGAGGGCATAATATAGAAAGAGTCCTAAACAGAGCGTGGTTTTGCTCTTGCGTAAACTTTCCGTAGATACTAAATCTCTCAGCCCCTCCTAAAATAGGCTTAACTGGCGAGTTTTCATTTTTTTCACCATCAACTTTTAAAGCTTCAGGCCTAGAAGATTCTATTTTTAAAGCTTGAGTTGGGGCCAAATCAGCTTCAATAGATTCCGCTTTGGAAGTCTCAGTGGTAGTAAAAGAGGCCTCCTCTGGTAAAGCTTTATCGTCAATAGCCTTGGTTAAAGAAGCTTCTAAGAGGGCCTTTTTCGCGCTAATTTTTTCTAAGCTAGCTTTTTTTCTAGCTTCAATTTCAGATTCAAAGGTAGAAAATATATCATCGGCTTTTAGCGCGTTAAGGCTAGCTTTATTCATTTTTTCTCCTAAGCTTACCGGGTTAATGGTAGTAGTATCCTCTGCGGCCTCTGGAGTTAGTAAGCCTTCTTTGGCTAGGCGGGAGTTTAGCTCTCTTACTTCATCGGGAGAAATTCTAAGATTGTGATAAAAATTAAAGTCATAGTCTTGCTCATATTGGACGAAGATTTTTCTATAGGCCTCTTTTTTAAAGCTCTCTAGGCTCTCTTCTTCGGCCGCGCCTTTTAAGGGCACCACCTTTTGATATTTTGCTTTCAGCTCTTCTAAGCTTCGCCTCGGCGGCGGGGCCAGCTCTATAAGACCAGGGCCATCAATTTGGCTAATCGACTCAGGTAACGGGAGCGGGGCCTTATCTCGGAGGTTAAGAGAGAAAAATTCAATGGCCCCTAGCGACTCTTTAGGGGCCACTCCGGTTAATTTGGCCTCGGCTAATAAGCCGGCCATTGACTCTTCTGCTCTTAAATCCTCGGCCGAAGAAATAGGGTTATTGGCCGCTTTTTTCATAATTTGCTCCGTAAGCTTGTTTTCATAACTTAGGCTACCATCGATTATCTTATCCCTTGAAACGAGGTTAATCTCTCTAAGATACTTTAAATAACCTTCCTCATCATCAATCTCTATTAACTCTTCTCCCTCAAGGTAACCTTTAAGAGCCTCTTGGGGCTGCCAATAGGGCGTCATATTAAAGTGATCTTTAAGACGATCGCCCTCGGCCTCGGGCCAGACCAGCCATTTTTTTTCCCCTGGGCTAAAGCAAGTTACTATAACGGGGTTTGATTGGGTGCCATAATCTAGGGCCATGTGCTCTTTTTTCCAAAAATGACAGCACCTTAGAATAATTTTTTTGTGGTTTTTGGAAAGGACCTTATCGCTAAAATCCTCTAAACAAGCCTTATTTTTTACTACTTCTACCTCAATCGCCCTTTCCGGGGGCCTATAGAAAGGGTTCCACTTTTTTTTGGCTTTTTTAGCCTTAGCTTGGGCCTTGGGCCTTAATTGTTTTTTAGGCTGATAAAGAATCTTTGTTTCTAAAATTTCCTCTCTCTTACGGCCCTGAGGCCCTTCAATAACCATTTGGGAGGCTTTTTTAAGTTCTACTTGAAGCTTTATTGGGGCCTCTAATTGGGCCTCTTTTGAATCTAACTGTCGAGGACCTTGAAGGCCCTCCTTTTTAGTCATAAGCCTAAGCCCCCCAAACCAACGGAGCTTTGATTTAAGCCAAATATAGTGGTCGAAAAAGTGGAAACAATGGCGTCTATGGCCAAAAGGGCGGCCCCCACGGCGCACTTAGTAACTCCCCCCTTTAAGGAGGCGTCGTGGGAGCGACCGCTGTTATAAAGCTCCATCAGGCCCATAACTACTAAAGTAAGTCCGGCCACAAAACCAAAGGTCTGCACGGCCTTGGCTAAGCCGGTTAAGTTAGAGGCCACGTTTTGACCTAACCCCCCTAACCCCACGGCCCAGTTAAAAGAGAAAGGACTAGAGGTCTTAGTGGCTATCTTTAGCCCCTTAACCTGGTTAGAATTAGTTTCTATAAGTTTATCTATGACTATCATGTTTTCTACCTTTCTTAACCTTAGCCCAAGGCTAGCCCAATTAACCCATCTAAGGCCCCCCCTAGGCTTAAGGATAATACCTTTATAAATTCCTCGGCATTTAAGCAAAGCGTGCCGCCTATTAAATGAATAGTAGCCCTGGCTAGTACTCCCCGCTCATCGGCTAGTGATTTTAAGAGATAGAGCCCTCGAAAGACGCCTATCAGACCGATTAGAGCTACTATTAAGAGAGCTAGGCTAACTAGTTTTGAGCTTAGGGCTTGAGGGGTTTTATAAGATAGGGCCAGGGCCGCTGAAGGACCAAAAAAAGTTCTACCCAAGATTTCGATTAAGGCCGGGGCGTTTAGTAATAAGATGCCAGAGAGTAAAGTAAATAAGGGGGCGCTCTTAGAGCGAGACTGACTTTGAGAAAGATTAATTAAAGCTATTACCGTTAAGGCTAGTCCGGTTAAGCTCATTAAGATCTCTATTGGGCCCAGCCATTTTTCTAGTTCAGCCCTTAAACTTTGCATTGAAGGACTAGTCAAGATAGTTTGAGACAAAATGCAGCCTCCGGTTTTAGTAAAAAAAAATAGTTTTATTTTAGCTTAAGTTAACTCTTTTTCCCCAAAGCTACCTAAATTATGCTCAAATCTATTACCCCGTTTTCTCTCTTTTAGCCGCCACAGGGCCTTAAGGGCCCGTAACCCTCTATTTTGGGCCCGACGAAGTCTTTGTTTTTTACGCCTTTCTCTTTTCTCTTTAGCCAAACTCTCCCTAACCATCCTCCTCTTAAGCCCAAAGGCTAAGAGCTTAACTCGGAGGGCTTTTTTTTTTGTTCTTTTAAGGCTGCCAAATTGATTTTTCTTTTCTTTGGCTAAGATAAAGGCCCTATTTTTAATAATAGTCACACCTTTCTCCTTTCTTTTTTAGGCTTAAGGCTCTAGAGCTTAGATTATTATGGTGAATTACCTATCTTCCCAATAGAAATTATTAAGGCCCCTATCTCCCGGCCGGCCTCAATAGTAACCGTAGGGGCTCGCTCAAAACTTTTTTCTAGCTTCGAAGAGATTGCACCTCCGCTCTTACCCAAGGCCTCTAAGGCTAAATCCTTATTCGATGGCCTTTGGGTTTGGGTAATTAAGGTTTCTCCATAGACGTTAACCGTAGTTGCGCTCCTAGAAAGGGCTTGACCAATACCATCGATAAAGTTTAAGGCCATTAAAGCCCCCCAACGCCTTAGAAAGCGGCTATTAACCTTTCCAGGGACTAAAAACCCTTTGGTTTTGGGGTCTATGGCTAAGGCCTCGAGAAATATCTCTTGCCCCCGGCTATCGATTAAGCGGTTAAAGGCGATAGAAAGTCTTTCTTCTAAGAGCACAAACGAGCCCATTAAGATAGAACCTTTAAAGGGCCCAGAAATAATCTCAGCTAAGACCGGGGAAGGGGCCTCGCTATTAACTGAATAAAGTAGAGAGGCGTATAAGAGGGTAGCCGGCTTAAGATTTAATGAGCGATCGGTAAGGGAGCTATTTTCTTGATTTTTATTGATATCTACGATTTTTCTAGCTTCATTTTTTTCTCCCAATAACTGCTCCTCCCCTTTATAGATCTTAATGACCGGAGTGCCTAAATTTTGACTAGGCCCGGCTAGGCCTTTAAGATCAGAGAGCATGAGCTTATAGAGTTCGTTATCAGGTGCGAAATCTAATTTTTCATTTTTATCATTGGTTTCTAGCCTTTTAACGGCCATAGGCTGAGGCTTAATTGGAGGGGTAGGGCTATCTTTAACTATTAGAGCTTGATTTAGTTTTTCTTTTTTTATACTCGGGCTACTATCTTTATCTTTCTCTACTATCTCCTCTTGGCCCACCGGGGTGGCCACAAAACTATCCCCTCTATCGCGGGCTAGAGCAGCTGTTTGCTTATCGTAGAGTTCAATCATTTGGTTATACTCTTTCGTGCCCTTACCCCCTACCTGAGTTTCAACCCGGGCCGGAGTAAGATTGGCGGCTGAAGAATAGTTATGGCTATTAAAGCTCTCTGAAATTAAAAACCTATTAACCATAAGGGCCATCAAGACGATGAAGGCTACTAAGAGAGCGATTAGAAAATATTTTCTGGGAAAAAAGACTATAAAACTTTTAAGCCGGCCTAAGCGTTGACTCATCTTGAGCGCTCCACTGATTTTTCTTCTATATTTTCCAAATCAATTAACTTAACGCTTAAAATCTCTTCTCCATTTAAAAAAGTTAAATTAGAGACTAAATCGGTTTCAAAGACCCAGACCCCTCCCGGTCCGGCTAAACTAGAGAGCGGGGCTGGCCATAAGAGAGGGCGCTTGGTTCTAAAATAGAGCTTACCTCCTAAGTTAAAATAGAGATGACCTTCAATTTTAGGTTCGAAAGTAAGCCTAATCGAGCCGGGCGGGCTTAAGCCGTCTAAGATTAAGCCTAAGGTCTCTGAGACTTCCCAAGACAAAGGGGCCTTATTTGGGGCCTTAAATTTAGCCGCCGGGCCCTCTTCTAGGGTCTGAAAGACTATTAGGGCGTCGGCCTTAGTTTGATTTAAAAAAGAAGATTTAGTCTCAAGTCTAATAACTATGGGGAACTCGCTGCCCTTTAACCCGACCACTAAATTGGAGTGTCCTTGATTAGTTAACGGGGCCACGATAATTTGATTATTAAATTCACCCTCCAATACCTCCGCGCTATAAAGAGAGCTGCTTCCTAAAACCGAAGAAGCAATGGGCCAGACCGCGCCGGTGGAATCGCAAAAGATTAAGACCGTAACTAGGCCCGGGTAGAGATTGACTAAGGGAGGCTCAAAGCCAGGCTCTAAGCGAACCCTTTGGGTCCGTGACCCTATTAGCTTAGGAGGATCGCCGCTTAAGGCTCGTTGTCTCTCATCTATGGCCTTACGTAGCTCTTTAACTTCTCTCTCTTTAGCTGGAAATAGTTCGCGCAAAGATTTTTCGTAAGCCTTTTGATAGCTCTCCTCTTGAACCTGAGCCTGACTTGGCGCTTTATCTGACCTTTGCTCTTTTTCTAGAGCTGATTCTTTTTTTATTACTTCTTCTTTTTGATTATCGTCCTGGCTAGCCTCCTCATTTGATCTATCTAACTTAACTTCTTGATAAGCCTTTTGGCTCTCAAGCTTAAGAGAGCTTTCAATTTCTAGGCTAGTTTCCGCGCCCTTTTGATTTATAAGCTTTTCTACCCCCTTAGGCTTAATTTCGCTTACCTTTGAAGCTAAAATAATAGGCGCGCTTACCAAAGAGCTTTCAAGGTTACGATCTTTAGCTAAATTTTGAAGGGTTTTTGGGGATCTATTCATGGTTACTTTTAATTTTCTATCGTTTTTTTGATTTTGTTTGGGTTCTAGGCCTTTTAGGTAACTCTTATTTAGTCTCGGGCTTTTCTTAATAGGGCGCGCTATAGCGCTTTTAGCCGCGGCTGATATTAAGGGCCTCTTACTTTGGTAAGATTTTTTTAATTCCAGAGGCCCATCTTTTAGGCCTAAGGCGCTCTCAGAAGCTAAAGAGGCGGATGGCCCATAAAAAAAACAAACCGCGCTAGCCAAAAGTAGAATCAAGAAAATATTAAACGGCCGCTCGCTCATCTAATCCTCCGTCAAACTTTGGTTTTAGCCTTTTAGGTTTCGATTTAAGAGAGTTAGGGGAAGTTTGAAGGCTAATTTTGGTAGCGGTTAAGTTTTCCTTGACCGCAGGGTAAGTATGAAGTAAAAGCGAAGTTATTAAAATCGTCTAAAGTTAAATAGTTAATTAATTACCGACTATAACTTTAGGCCTAACTCCTCTTAAATATTTACCTAAAACGATGATCACAATTTAATAAAAGCCTTGAAATTTAAGCTAAAATTTTTAAAAAAAAGAGGTACTTGCCCTTTTAAAAATAAAAAAGCCGCCCCCAAAAGGGACGGTGCCAATGGAAAGCCCAAAAAAAAGACGTAAATTCAAATAGTTAGCTAGCTTTAGAATATTAAAAAAAATTCCTTAGGGACAGACTCAAATTAACCTTTCGCCAAATAGCCCAAAATATAGCTTAGCTAAGATAGAGCCTAAGATCTTTAAGCTATTCTTGGCTTTTAGAAATAGGGATTGCTAATATCGTTATATAGCTTAACTAGTAAGCTGGAGGTTATTTTTTTAGTCTTTATATTTTTAAGTAAAAATTAACATAATTACCTAATAGAGGTGATTTTTTGATTTTTAGATTAATTTTTAGACTAGATATTTTCTTAAATTTAAAGAACTAAAAAAGAGACTTATCAATAAATACACCGAGTTGGGCCCTTAATTTTTGGATGGGAAAAAAACCGCCAAAAAATATAAAAATATGAAACGAGTCTAGAACTGGCGCAACGCTTAGCCAAGATGAGACTTACTTAATTAAATTTGAGTTAGCCAAAAAATTCGGCCCAGGCCTCCAAAAAAAGGTCCGCCTAGATGAGCTAGGCAAATTTTTTTGACTTTTGCCTATTTGTTAGGTGATTAGAGGGAAAAAAAATTCTTAGCCTTTAGTCTTTTTTATCTTAGAGCTAAGCTCTAAAGATGAAAAAAAACCTTAAAAGTCTTCTGTTATAGGGACTTTTAAGAAATTAAATTTCAAATTTTTAAAGACTTGGCCAGGTTTTTTTTTTATTTTTTTTCGACCCAAATCGGAGCTAGGGCGGCTCAAAAAAGAAAATGAGAAAGGAGGCCAATAAGGCTAAAAACATTTAAGCTCTAGTTATCTTTAGCCGATAAAATAAAAGATAGCCGCTAATAGTTTTTTGGGCTAGGCGGCCCTCTATAACATAACTAATCAATCGGCGTGACATGGCAATAGACCCATCAGATGGTATAGGTAAAGAAATTAGCGTTGCTAATGACCATAAAGCCGCAAACTTAGAAAGCTCTAAAGGAGCTATTGATAAGCCATTATCAGCCAAAGTTGAGCCTTTTAAGGGGCCTAAATCTTTTAACAGCCAAACTCCTTTCGAGTTAATAGATTTTACCCACCCGGTTACTTTAAAAAACCTTTGCGCCTTGTTTGGCGAGGTTAGCCCCGCTGAAATAGGGCTTAGCCTAGGGGCCTTAACCGCAAGCGGGGCCGTAGAAAAAAGTGATTTAAAAGATAGTCTCGATTGTTTTTACGAACCTTTGGCCATAGTCTATCTGGGGCTTAATTTAAAAACAAAACGCGGAGAAGAATTTAGGCGCTGGTTCAAAGATTTTTTTAGAGAAGTCTTTTTTAAGCCCGAAACCAGTGGGGCGGAACTTTTAAAACTCAGAGCTGAAAGAGATAGATTTTTGGATAAAGCTAGGTACTCTGAAAGCTTTAACGCTAAAATCAAAAGAGAATATCAAAAGATCAAAGAAAAGCTTAAAGAAAGCCAACTTGAGCTGGAAAATCAGACTATTTCAGCAAAAAAGGAGTCGAGTAAATTAGAAAAGCTCTATCAAGAAATAGTTAGGCTAGAAAACGATCTAAGGCGAGTTACTAAGTGGCCCTACCCGGTGACCATAGAGCAGGCCTTAGAGGCCGGAGAAGAGCTATATTCCTCTAAGTTAGCCTTTGTTTCTAGCCCCAATAGGGTCGAGGTCCCCGAACCAACTCTAGCTTCAAATTCCCGCCTTACTGCCGAGGCGGTTAAGATGATTAAGGCCCTGGCTCTGGTCTATCATCCAATGAAATTTAAATACGGCGGCACTGATCCCATAAGGTTTAAAAACGAAACCGGTCTCGATCTAAACCTATCGACCAGCTTACGCGATATGGGGGCCACGCTCTGCGCTAGGATAGTTAGATATCGCGGCCAAAACTTATCTTGCTACGATTACCTCCAAACCACAATAGATAATTATCGGCTGCTAGTCCATTTTGGGACCCTAAAAGAGGAAAAGAAAATTTTGATCTCACACTTCACAGTCTTCGCCTTGGCCGGGCTCTACCGTCTTGTTCCCGGACCGGAATGAGCGATAAGACTAGGCGAGGAATTGGGCCGAAAACGGATAGGCCGGCCCTTAATGGGGCCGGCCTATCCGTTTTTTTGGCTTTTAGTAGCCCTAAACCTACTGGCGCTTTGGCGAGAGCTAAAAAAATGGTTTGAAAGAGGCCAAGAGGCCTAAGAGTTGAACGCCGGGCCTGTTTTGGCCTTAAGGTGAATAGGTACGACTATTAATTCTACTATGTCTCCCGTACCAGGCTTAAATATCTAAGTTTATTCCGCTGCCAGGCCACCACCTTAGGATTGGTATTACACCCGAGGGGTAAGACCTCAATCCGCTAACCGCGCCGACTTGCTGGGCATCAAACGAAGGCGTAGTGTCATCGCTCTAAAACTCAAAAGGCTCAGGAGCGAACGGAGGCGGGTTAAGTGAGGGGTCACCCTGGCCCAGACCATAATTGGTAAAGGGCAGGCCCCCTCTGTAAAGCTGGGCATTAGCCATGCTAATTCTCCTTATTGAGTAAACTGAGGCACAAAGTTACCGAAAGCCACAGTAATCCAGTCAGCCTGCCGCATAGCCCCACCCCAAGCGATGACTATCAGGATTTTAGTAAGGTTAGAGTATTCATCCTCGACCACTCTAACCTTAACAGGACTCGCGGCGTAGGCATAAGCATCGCCAGGCCCGGCTATCAGGTAAAGGCAATTTTGATTGTTGACCCGAGCTTTGGGTAAAGCGTTAGTTTCATAAACGTTAAACCCGCAAATAACTCTCGGCCAGCGCCCGTCTACTTTTATACTTTGCCAATCGCCCATAATAGCTGCACCGCCCCGTGATGAAGCTATCAGCTCCCTAAAGCCGTAAGGCACGACCAAGAACATCTCCCCATTAACCCAGTGATTTTGCTCGCTCAAAACTTCACCCAGCTGATAAGGAACCTCACGGACATTTGTTCTATACTGAAACAGTAGTTTTTCAACCATCATTTTTTATTAGGCGGCCAATCCGCTGGTGGCAAAGAGTTTTGGCGTTTCGGGGGAGGTGATGCGGAGCGATTCTGGTGTTTACGGCGGCGGCTTTCGCGGCTGTTTCGCCGCCGCCATAGGCACGAAAGGTTCGGTCAAAGGTGTAAACAGGCACCATTTCAAACCAACGGGAGGAAACTATGGACACAAAGCAAACAGCGGCGTACTGCCGCACGGCGCTCGCCGATGAAGTCGCGATGTGGGCGCAGGAGCGGCGAATCAGCGAGTACGCAGACAGGCATGGTTACAGTGAACCGGCGTTTTACCGAGACAGAGGACAAAACGGCGTGACGCTTGACCGTCCCGCCATGAACGTGCGCATGGCAGACATCAAGAGCGGGATAATCGGCGCGGTTCTGGTCACGAACATTTCGAGGATAGCGCGGAATTATACGCTCGTATCGGAGTGGCTTGAGATGCTGTCCAAATACGGCGTAGATTTTGTCACGACGGCAGATGGCAAGCCCACGACGAATGCAGAGATTGCGTACATCAGGGCGAGCGATCATCTCATTCCTAATATCGCGCTGTCAAACCCGCCGGACGCGCCGCCGCTCGGATATTACGGTATGCGGCACAAGGCGTACCTACGGGAACACAGGCCGATTTTTTACAATTGGCTTCTGATGTCGGAGCGGCTGTACCCACTCTGCTGCACGGTTGACGACGCGGCGGCAATGCGGCTCCGGACGATACCCGATCGAAACAGAGCGCACGAAATCATAATTGCGGAGCTTGTCTGCAACTGAACAAATATCGTAAAACGGAGGGGTACTCTCATTGAGTATCCCGCTTTTCCCTCGCCTTGCGTATCCTGCCCCGCTCCAACCAGGCGACATACTCATCAAACGGCAATTTTCCCGCCAGACACTCGTCCCGCTTTGGTGAAGCTTCCTCCGACCATTGCAAAAACTCGGCCTGCGTCATTTTCTTTGTGCGGGTCCTGGAGTTTTGCCACCTGTAATTTCGTTTGTAGACCTCCCAGACGGGGTTTTCGGCGACTTTCCTCTCGTAGCGAAGCATCGCGCCGATCTCCGAACACTTCTTGCCCGTCTCGCCGAAACTGCAGTCGCAGTATTCGGCGTCTTGTCGGCGGTTCGGGATAAAATACCAACCGCAGTTTTTGCATTTCTTGATGAAAACACTATGCTCAATCATCTTTATCAATTCAAAGCGCAACAGGTCGTTAATCTCGTCAATCTCGTACAGTTCCGCGACTTCCGGCTCTTTAACCAAGCCGTAAAACGCCTTGAAAGGCTTCTCAAAGAAAAAATATTCGCCGAAATCACGCTCGTTGGCAATGTCGAGCATATATACATACTCCATTGACGGCGCGTCCGGGAATTTCTCACGCAGAACAAGCAGATTTTCAATCTCGTGTTTCGCGAACGCTAGGGGCATCCCTTTGCAGGTCAAAGCCATCGTTAACGAGTAGAAATGCCTCGCGATTGCCGAGGTACAGCGGCGCGGGCGGGATATTCTCCAGCTTCCCGATGACCTTGTCCGTTTCGACAACCGTCAAATCCGGGTACTGCGCCGCAAGGAAAGACCGCAAGTCATCTTTGAGCAATATCTCATCAAACCCACGGTGAATCGTTTCGCCTAGGACATAGTCGTAATCCTGCTCTTGGAACAACCCAATTATGGCCGATTCCAGTTCGGCTTCCGTAAATTGTCCTCTGATAAAATTCAAGTCCACGGCGTTCACCCCTCTGTTATTCCTCGTCTGTGTCGTCGCTTTCTGCAAGCTCCGCCAACTCACGCAACTTGTTTTCCAATATCTGCTTATCCGGCAGATGCAGCCTGTATTCCGCTATGAGTGCGGGCGACATACTACGACTCAAGGCGTACTCGACAACTGCGTCGTCTTTCTTTTTTACATCGCGGTCGAGGGCTTCCAAGTAAAATTCAAGCTGTCCTAGATGCTCCGGTTTGAAACGCCCGATTTTCAGTTCTATCGCCACGAGGCAGTGCAACTCCCTGTTATAGAACAAAAGGTCGATGTTGAAGTCGGTGTTGCCGACCTGAATACGGTATTGCTCACCGACCAGCGTGAAGTCCTTGCCAAACTCCAAGATGAAGTCCTTTAGGTTACCGACGATGGCTTTCCGCAGGTCTTTCTCCTTGTGGTGTTCGGGTAAATCCAAGAACTCCAGAACGTAGCTGTCGCGTAGTGCAGTCAGACCCTCGCTACGCTCAACAATCAGCTTGTTAGTGATTTCGGACATCACCGTGCGCTCATATAAGCCGCTGTCGATTTGACGCTCCAACTCCCGCTTGGAATAGTTAAACTTAGACGAAAGCAGGAGATAAAACTCACGTTCCTCGTCCGTTTTAGCAGCCATCATAATCAAGACGTTGTTCGTCCAACTAATTTCTCTCACCAGTGGCGAGAGTTTTTCATTGCCGTGATATGTTTCAAAAAACTGCTTCATACGCCAGATATTCTGCGGCGAAAAGCCTTTGATGCCGACATAACGACTCTGGATGAAGTCCGAAAACTTCTTGACCACGGCTTTGCCCCAACCGCCCTTGACTACGCGGCGGCTCACGTACTCGCCGATATCCCAGTACATATTGATGAGTTCCCGATTGACGGCACGAAAGGCGTTCTCTCGGGCATTGTCGATGATAGCAATGACCTCGTCAAAGGCGTTTGTGTTGTTCGGGATTAAACTTTCTCCCATAAGTATTTCCTTCCGTTTAAATATTGAATCGCGGCGTTAATCAACGACAAACAGCGATAAAATAAATAGTCGAAGTGCCTATCGTCAAGTATTTCAGTCTTATCAGTTTCGTGATGACGAATCCGCTAATTGTTCCCAATATAGGTTAAGACTTTGAATTCTTCATCAAACATAGTGCTAAATGCGACTTCACCGCCACTCATATCTGAAACGATTTTGGCGGCTGACTTCTTTTTTCCTAACGTGGTGTAATAAGTCTTAAGTCGCTCGAACGCATCCCATAACTTTTCAACCGCTCCGCTCCTTGCTGAAGGATTCGGTGTTTTACATAAACATATGGCTTCATTGAGCAAATCGCGGATACCCCGTTCAGAAACTGTAGAGATATCATTGATGACTTGCGAAGACAACACACCATACTCAATAACGCGCTCGACAATTTTTTCTTCGGTCAGGGTAAACGATAATCCCGTTTCTGAAAAAATCTCGTTCATGTCATTTCTGAAACTAT
>JAITQT010000420.1 GCA_031288745.1 Deltaproteobacteria bacterium | reverse complement strand
AGATGCGGCTCCTCCCCTGGCTGAGGCAGCCTAGGTTTCCAATTGCACAGTTGGAAAATTTTTTTCCCAGTTTTTTTTTCTTGATTTCAAAAGGGTCGAAATTAACCGGACGGAAAGTAGTCAGAAGGTGCCGTATATTTTTAGAAAGGCCCTTTGGCCTTGCCAAAGGGCCTTTCTATTTGAGGTGTCTGGTTACCGGAGAGTGAGTGAATTTTTAATTCTACCTGTGTCCGTTCACTGATGTGAACGTTTAAGGGCCTGATCACAAGAGAGAACGTTGCGGGGCCAAGCCTATTGAAAGGGAAGACACGTACCGCAACAATGTAGCCCCCTATAGGAGCTTAGTAATTTTAAAATTAATCCAAGTTAATATATATGGTTAGCAGAGAGCTAAGTAGAAACCTCAAAAGAACTACTGTTAAGATCTTAAGGGTAGGCTAAAACTCAATTAGAACTCGAAAGTCGCTACCAGCCGCAACGTGGGGAAAAAAGATTTGGTGAACGGTTACATTATAAGTAATATATGAAAGCGACCATCTTCAATCGCCCCAGTTGGCTAAACCTTTGGTAGCTTATCTCGTGAAATGTGACCATGTTCGAGGACCTCAAAACGGATCTTGTGCACGGTTACACTTTATAAGTTTATAGCCAATAAAAATTTAGCTTTTCAAGCAGTCAATAGCGAGGTTGATGTGGACTTAAAAATTGTAAATTAAGGTCACCAGAGAAATAGTGATTTCATCAACCAGTTCAAAAGATATTTCTGACCTACTTCTAAAATAGCAAAGACTGCTTGGTTACCAATTGCACAGCTGGGAATCTTTCGTTCACGACTATATAGGGATTAGCTACTGGCCTTAGTCGCTTGTGCAAGTTAGTTGCCTTTGAGGGGTTAAAGACCGCCAAGAGCTAGCGCTGAGTTAGATAGTTATATTTAGGTAAAGTTCGTACTTGAAGGGGGATTTTATCAAATTCAAAGTTAACGACTCCATCAACCACTTTGGCGGTCACCGTATCAGACTCGGTATCGTGAGATAGGCGTAAGTTTAATCTATAATTTGTTTCTCCCTCATACCTGAAAAACTTGCCAGAGCCACCCCCACCCACAGGCGTTGAGCCTCCGACTAGGATCTCAAAATCGTATTCCACGTTTTTAGGTTCATCGTGACCCTCACTAGAGCGAGGAGTTCTCCTAGTTAAGATAAGCTCCGTTTTAGAGCTAAGGCGGACGCTGTTTATTAATTCGCCGCTTCGAGTCCTTAATAGCGAGTCGGCAATGAGGCGTAAATCACTAAAATTACTCTTATTAATAAGGGTCATAACTGAATTAGTAAATTGCGGGCTCCCGCTTAATTGGAATAAAGCTTGAGCTAATCTATGCGCCTCAGTTTCTTCGCCAGCTAAAGGGGCCTCATTAACATTTTGCCCTCTTAAATTATTAGGGGGGTTATTAGCCATTGTTTTGAAAAAGGGACCGTCATAGTTTGGTAAAGCGTCGAAAAGCTTTACTTGTGCGAGGCGGCCTATTTCGGGGGCGGTTCTATTTATTAGCTCTTCTTGTTCATCTCCTTGGAGGGCTAGCTTAGAGTTATATTTTTTTTCTAAAAATTCAGTTTCTGTCTTAGTTAGTTGATGTTGGCATCTTAAGACCATCGTTTCCATTGGCTCAACTAATAACCGCGGATGACCAGCGAATTCGTCTTTTGTTAATATTACCTCGCGTCCGAAGCGTATTTGGGGGTGATCGCCCACGCTTTGTAGCAGTTGCTGCTTAACATCCGCCAAAGTTTGATTAAATCTCTCTTTAACCTCTCCCTCTTCATCAATAAAAGCGGCTAGGCGTTCGGCCTCTTCCAACTGATGGAGCGCAAACCAAATCCCGGCCGTCTTTAAATGCCTTCTAGCCATCAATAAATTATCAACAATAGGCTTTAACAAAGGATAATCGCCAAATTTGTTATTAAGATTTTTGGTATGATAGCAAAATTTTAGAAGTATGCTATGGGGCAGGTATTCAAGGTTATTGAATTTGTTCTCTTCGCCCACTCCGTTTTTGCTAAAGCAGCGGGCTATGGCTTGGCCTAGATTAAAGAAAAATCGCTTAAGATAACCAAAAAAGCCAGTGGATTTAGCCCCATTATGGGAGGTGACGGCTAGGGAATGGCCAGTGGACTGCATCGATAGGCCCCTAGCGCCGTAAGGCTCCATCTTAACGTAGAGGAGATTGGCCCCCTCGCTAGGGACACCTTGAGGTAGCTTTTGATAGAGAACGGATTTGCGCTTGTTTGGCATCGGGCAATCCATTAGATCTACACCGCGAGGAGAGCAGTCGGCCTCGTCTTGAAATTGAGGAAAATGGATAGAGGAGCGAGAGTAAGAATTGGCTAGGTCAAAAAAATGCTTTAGCCTCCCTTCTTTATCTTCTATGAGCATGGCCCCTTTTTTAAATGGCCTAATTAGAGTTAGATCACCGCTCGAAACCGAGGCCTTTTTGGCGGCTAAGGCTTGAAGATACCACATGACGTAGCTAATTTCTTCTTCACCTACGGCTGGTGGATTTTGGTTAGCTTGTTTATCAGCATAGAGGCCATTTTGGATATCTTCAAATATCTTGGCCCCGACCACGAGGATAAATTGAAGTTTATATCTTTCAATTTTTTGGTGGTTATTAGGTAATAATGCCACCTGACCGTCATCGAACATGAAGGGGGTAATTTGAGGGGTTTGGGTTGTGAACTTAAAGACGTCATCATATCTTTTTAGATCTTTTTTTAGCTTTTTTT
Source organism: Deltaproteobacteria bacterium (assembly GCA_031288745.1). Taxonomy (GTDB): domain Bacteria; phylum Desulfobacterota; class Desulfarculia; order Adiutricales; family Adiutricaceae; genus JAITQT01. The sequence goes on along the minus strand of JAITQT010000420.1, from coordinate 2,453 downwards.
GGTCATAAATAGGGCGGGTGGGCCAGGGGGCGAGGGGCACTCTCTGAGGGTCGCTAGGACCCTTAAGGGCGCTAGGGCTCTGTTGGGCGCTAGTTGAGCTAAGATGAGCGCCACCAATAGCCGCAACGCCAGAAGTTAAAGTTATGCCCTTTTCGCTTATAGCGTTAGGGTTCTGACTTAGAAATTTAGGCTCCGCTGAAGGGGCTGGGGGGCTTTCGGGGGCCGCAATTGACGGGCTTATTCCCGAAACTAGTTTATTTTGCTCGAAAGAGGCGATTTTGTTGCTCATTTTGGCTTCCCCATATTTACTAATTTTAGAGCTGAAAGTAAGTGACAATTTAAATTAAGCAATTATTGCACCAACCAGACTAAAGAACTAAAATAAAATATCTCTAAAGTTAAATCAAAACATCAAATCATCTCGGGCTAAAAACAGCCCTTGACAACCAACAAAGTTGGCACCTAAAGGCCGGCCCAGTCCCTTTTTTTAACTGAAGGCTTTCATTGGTTAGCCCCAAAAGTTTTTTAGCTCCAGCTTTTTTTAATTTAAAACCAAATTGACCTCGAAGAAATAAGCCTCTTTAGGAGGTTTTTTATATTAAATATGAATTTAGAATAGTTAACTTTATGCTTTTCTTAAAGATAGGCTAAATGTAATTAGTATTTAAATTAGAATTCGAATTTTTTTAGTCTTGATTTAAATTTACAACTATATTGCGATTACCAATTTTAACTAGCACTATATCTTGGTAAGAGGAAAATTTATAAGTCTAAAAATTTATTTTGTAAAAATTTCTTTATTTTGGTACTATAGAGTTGAAATACGTTGGTTTAACCCTTTCGTCTACTAATTAGAGTAGGCTAAGAAGTAAAATTAGGCTTGGGTTTTTGGCCGAGAGGGTTAAGCCATCAAAAAAAGAACTTAAGCTTTAGGGCGCAGGGTTTTTTAGCTTTCTCAAAGGCCGCCAACTACCCCTCTCCACAGAGAGGGGCTAGTAAAAACCCTCGGTTGAGTAGGGTAAAATAGAGTTAAGTCCGCTATCTTGTTAGATTAATGACTAACGGTGCTAGGACTTTTCAGGTTCGCCCTCTTACAAGCTCTAGTTTTAGACAAGGGCAAGGTAAGTACGAAATGGCTTGAAACAAAGCTGAATATCAACCTTTTCGATAGCAAAGCCTTTCGCGTCTGTAAGGACCTCTTTTTAAAGATTTTGTCATCATGTTTAAAGTCTTAGGATAAAAATCCCAATTAACTTAGCCCCTACCTCTCACAGGGTAAACTCCTTTTGGTTCGAGGCCGAGCAAGATCTTTCTCTCACCTTATTCACCATCACCAAGCTCTCGGACTATGGTGGAGTGGAACTTTAGCCGTTAAAGCTAAATAAAGCCTCGGTAGCTTTGCTACCGTAACCATATTGTTAGCGATTATGAGGTTAATGCGCCGAGGTACCCCGCAAGGCCAAGGTTATCAAGCTTTTCGAGTCGAACCTAGAGGCTTAATTAAATAACATTCTTGTTTAGCATAGGCACCTTAGCCGCCGGCTAATCTAAGGGCTCTCAAAATTACGACTAAAAAAATGCCTCGGGCCTGAAGGTTCTCTTAAGCCTTCGATCAAACCCTATGGTAGAATCAAAGTTAAATTATATACAAAAGAGCGTTTTTTCTTACTTGCCTCTCTCTTGGCTCCATTGCGGTCAAGTTCGAGGCCCAAAAGCTACTTAATCCTACTAACCTTGGTAGCCGTAGTTGAGTATCAAACCTCTCCCTTCGGCAAGAGGCCAAGGAGTATCTTAATGGATAATAGGTTGTGATACTATCTCTTCCGATTGAGAGCAATATTACAAAGCGAAGGGCCACGATGGTAGCTCTATAATCGGAGTATCTACTAGGCTAAGGATAACCAAAAAAAGCCGACCAAGATAATCTGGTTTTTCTAGCAAAAAAATCCTAAGCTAGAGACGAAGATTCGAGCGAGGCTCAAGGAACTCTTTAAAGACGCTGGCTGCGCCCGATAATTATATGCCCAAAGCGTTGCTAGACCGCCTCAATGAGAGAGCCCTGGCCTTTTACTCGTAGCGGCGGGGCCAAGTTTAACCTAAATTAGGCTAAACCCCCTAACCCCCACACTCTCGCGCTAACTAACTTAGGTTAGCTCTCTGATCTAAACTTACTTCGGCCGATGAGTAGTGTCGTTTTTAAGGGCTAGGAGAGCCATCGGTGGATAAGACTTAATATAAGTTATAGTTTACCCCTAGAGTTCTTTACGCTTTCAAAAAAACGCCTTGGTAACATGACTTAGCGCTCTAGTCCGGGCCGAGGTTAATAGGGGAAGTTTTAGGTGAGTTTCCCTTGGTAAAGTACCCACTTAGGGCCTCTGGCATTTTTAGGCTTAAAAAGCTTAAAGGTTTGATTATCACCTACCACAATCAATTGCTGCCAATCAAAAGGGGTG
>JAITQT010000374.1 GCA_031288745.1 Deltaproteobacteria bacterium | reverse complement strand
TTAGTTATTTTTTCAGTTAACGATGGGATTTGCTTAATTAATCCGTAAACAGCCTCTAGTGGTATGAAAACCGAACTATCTAAGCCAATGCCCGTGGGTTCCATTTTGGCCGCCACCTTATGGATTTGGCCAAAGAAAAACAAATCCTGCCCTCTTTCGGCTAAGATTTTAGAGCCGATCACAATCTGACCTGGTTTAAGCTCGTTGACTTTAGCTTTTAGCCAAGGCTTAACGATAAAGTCACTATTTTGATCGTAGGCGATTATCTGGACCCTCTCCGCGCAACACTCCGAATTTAAAGAAGCTAAAAAAAACTGCGGGGTGGCCGCGATTACTCCCGGAAAATTTTTGACTTTATCAAAAACTTTGGCCGACATGTAATAGGTTTCGGGAGTTCCTTTTAAAAGGGCTTCCTTAGCCAATGGCTCGTAGCCATAAGGGACAATGAGTAAATCGGCCCCCAGCCGCTCTGAAAGGCTCTCTAAGCCCTTTTGGAGCTGGGCTACGATTAGGCCGCCGCCAAAGAGGACGGCTGAAAAAACAGCCGCCAAAGTAGCCAGACTAAAACTGCGCCATGGTTTTTTTATAAGATTTAAAAAGGCCAGACGTTTTACAGTTAATAATTTAATATACATAAACCTTTTTTATCTTTTTTTATGCAAAATAATTAAAACAATATTGTATATAAAAAATAGACTGCTTAAAACAATTAAAGCCGGTAGAGTCCCAATACGACAAGGCATACTAGGATTGGAACAAAGGCCGATCAAAACAGTCGGCCACAAAGCCCCCAGGACAGCACAGCCAGCCATAGTTAGATCTATAGCTATTTGAGCCTCATTGGTTTTAACCATTAAGCGAATCAGGGCCCCTAAAAGTATAAGTAACCCTAACCCTAGCTCAGCTTTAGCGGTATAATAACAGGCCATATGAGTAGAATCGCTCACACGATCGCTTAAGCGCAGCTTAGGGACCATAAACTCCGCACCAGGCTGAGCCGCCGCCCCCTGATTGTGGCTATGCCCCACCTGAGGGCCTAAATTTTCTCCCAAAGACTCTAGCTCGACTTTTTCGAAGCGCTCACGGGTTAATTCGCAAACAGGAAAAAAATAGCGAGGGGCGAGGATGTATAAAACTCCGACGATTAGGGTGGCTAAAACTGGTAAAACTTTTTTTTTCATAATTTTTAGGGGACACAGGGGGAGAGATAATAACGAAGAAGGCATTATATCAGTTCTCAGGCCTAAGGCCAATAATGAAATAATAGTAAAATAATGGTTGACTAAAAGACGATAAAGTTTAAAATAAATTATTGAACGGTGTTTTTTTCATAATTAAGCGACCCTACCCCTTACGGCTTTAGGCCTAAGTTAAGCGGATTTAATTTGGCCGGCCTCCTGAAGTCTTAATTATAGCGCTTCCCCGAAGTCTTAAGGCCCTTTTGAGGTTGCCCTTATTTTATTTTCAAAAATACCTTAAACCCTTAGCGCCCCAGCTCTTAAGGTTTGAGAAACTCTGCTTAAATAGGTGAGGTTAACGATTTTTTGGCTCGCTAGTAAAATAATTTAGTCAGTCGCCACCGCAGTGTTGTATAATAAGTAACCGTTCACCAAGTTTTTTTTTCCCCACGTTGCGGCTTGTAGCGACTTTCTAGTTGTAATTAAATTTTAGCCTACTCTTAAGAGCTTAACATTAGTTCTTTTGAGGTTTTTACTTAGCTCTCTGCTCCAACCATATATTTTAACTTGGATTAATGTTAAAATTACTAAGCTCCTGGGCTACATTGTTGCGGTATGTGTCGTCCCTTTCCATAGGCTTGGCACCGCAACGTTCACATTTGTGAACGGATACTAAACGGACCCTGAAGGTCGATTGACTACTCTTTTTCTAAAAATGATCGAAGCGCAAAAACCTCTTAAAAGCTAAATAGTCAAAAAAATTAACTAGTAATTTAGGTCTGCTGGCATATAGAAGATGAAAACTCCCATAAACGACGTTTACTTTTACCCTTTTAGTTCTCGTTTTGAAAATAATTGCAACACTGTTATTATAGACGGCCCTGAAAAGCTAATTATTGATCCTGGCCACAAACATCATTGGCCCAAATTAAGAGATCAAATTAAAAACGATGGCCTTAACCCAGCCGACCTTAAGCTTTGCCTCCACACCCACTGCCATCCAGACCATATGGAAGCGGGGCAGATCTTAGAGAGCGACTACGGGGCCACCCAGGCTATGAGCCAAACAGAAAAAGATTATTTCGATACTCAAGGCCATATTCTCTTTACCTGGATGGGCTTAGATTTACCCCAAGGGCACATCGGCTATCTTTTAGAGGAAGGTCAATTAACCATAGGCAATAAAGAGTTGCAACTTTACCAATGCCCAGGACATACGCCGGGTAGCTTAGTTATTCACTGGCCTGAAACAGGCCTACTAATCACCGGTGACGTTATTTTTCCGGCCAGTTATGGCCGAACTGATTTTCCTGGGGGGAGCCAAGAGGCTATTAGCCAAAGTATTAACCGACTCTCTCAACTTAAAGAACTCTCCCTACTCTTACCAGGCCATGGTTCCACCCTCAAGGGGGCCAACGATATCTATAATAATTTCGCCTATGTTAGTGAAATATTAACTTTTTAATCTATATTTTTTTGGCTAAAACCTTAAAAACTCTCTACTTAAATTTTAATTAAGCGGCTAATGGTGAAGACGCCGCTTTCCTATTGAACTAAACTAAAAAATCAAGGCGAGGATAAAGATGAAAAAATCTAGCCCATCTGCATTTATTAGCTTTTTATCGCCTATCTTATTCTTATCGTTTATTGTTTTTATTCTTTCACTGCAAAGCTCTCTTTTAGCTCAAGAAAACGGGGGCAAGGCCGACAAAGCCGCCCCCCAAAATTCAGCTCCTAAAAAGCCAGCCCCTAACATTCCAGTCCAAACCATTTCGCTTGATAAGCCTATACGCTGGGACGATAGGGACAATAAAATTGAAGTAGTCTATTTTTTCTGGTACGGTTGTGGGGCCTGTCGCCTAGCTGACGAGAGTTTTAACGCCTTTGCCGCCTCTCTCGGTCCCGACGTTAGAGTGGTCAAGTTGCCGGCCGCCTTTGCCGGAGAACAGTGGGAGAACCACGCCCGACTCTTTTTCTCACTCCAGCTTTTAGATAAAGAACCTATCCTCCGCCAAAACGTTTTCGCAGCCGTCCTAGGAAATCCTAACGATCCCCACCGGTCCAGGGGCCTTGGCTTATTAACCCAAGAAGCTCAAACCACTTTCGCTTTCGCTCACGGCATCCCCCGTGAGGACTTCAAAAAGGCCTACAACTCTCCTGAAGTTAAAGCTAAAATGGTCCAAGCCAGCCAGTTCACCACCTTAAGCGGCGTTGACGCTACCCCGTCTATAGTCATTAACGGCCTTCGCTGGTTTTCCTGGGGCCAGGGCTTTTTTGAGCAAGCTGCCATCGAAATCGACAAGGAACGCCAGCGCCTTAAAGCCAAGGCCGAGGGCAACCAAGAAGGCCAAGCTCAAGATAAAAAAATCAATGATAAAATTTAACTTTAGGCACTCAATTTGCTAAATTGGTTTGAAAAAAAACTTAGCTTTTTTTTTCCCGTCCTTTGCCTCTGGCAGGACTCGCGCCCACTATGGTTAATAGGCGGCTTTTTCGCTCTAGGGCTAGAGATCTTTTCATACCTCTATTTTCAATCTCATCTTGATCTTTGGCCGTGCGCTTACTGCGTCCGTATCCGCTTTATGATGGTGGTCATTTTTGTGTCCGCCCTTTGGGCAGCTTTAGCCCCTCAACGATTATTCTTTAAAATTCCAGGCTATCTTCTTTCCTTTGCTGCAATCCTAGAGGGCCTTAGACTTAGCTGGCTCTTAGAGGAAATAAATGTAAAAAGCCTCTACCTTCTCGATTTGAATGAAGGCTGTAAAGCTCTTGTGGCCTCCTTTCCTTTTGGCTTACCCCTCGCTCGGTGGCTACCAGCCCACTTCCGCCCTATCGGCGTCTGCGGGGTGGATTCCATTTGGTTTTTCCTAGGCCTATCTATGACCCAGTGGCTTATTATAGTCTACCTGATCCTCCTAATCGGTCTTAGCTTGATGCTAGCTTCTTTTCTTTGGCAACGATTTTCTTTTGCCGCCAAAGATGGTTAATAAAAAAATATTTCCTTCCTTTAGTTTATATTCATAATCGCTCTCTCTTTTACTCTCCTCACCAAATTATCCGGCCCTTCCCCCAATCACTATTTCAAAAAATTATTTAGCCCTTACCTTTTAGCTTAGGTCGCTACTTTTAAAGCTTGCGTGGCTTTTATGCCCCAGAGAGGACTAACTCTTGCGGCTAAGGGAGGCACTATAGCGCATATATGTATTTGACGATAGATAACATCTCCCCTTGCTAAATTTATACTTGCCTTTTATATTCTTTCCATATAAACTATTTTTCATCGCTCGGGTGCCTAATTTTAGGCTTAATAGGGAACTCCGTGTAACACGGGGCGGACCCACCGCTGTAAACGGGGACCTAACGACCCACCAACCATTTCCATGGTTAGCCACTGGCCAATATCGGCTGGGAAGGCGTGGTCGCCAAGGGACGATCCGATAGCCAGAAAACCTGCCCGCGCTCTTTAGGAGGACCGTTCGCGTAGCCTCCGCAAGGGGAAACCTCGCCTTATTCTCTTTCCTCTTCCTTTTCAAAAATATACTAAATTAAATAAAATTTAACGAAATTATAATTGTATTTTTTTATTATAATTTTTTTAATTTTTAGACCACCTTTTATACCCTTAAGGATATGGCCGTCTATCTCCTAGGCTTAAGTTAGCCTTTGATCCACCAGAATATTAGCCAAAAAGCCAAAACTTTTTAGCTTTGTTCAGTCAAAGAGCAATTAATGATTTTAGGGGCTAGTTGGCCTAAAGGCTTTTAAAAAGTAGACCAAAGAGCCAAAGGTTAGAGGAAGAAGATGACCCAAGCCGCGCTATTTAACCTTTCTGAGCTGGCTATATTTCTCTCTTTTCTCTTTAGCCTCTTTAAAAAGACCGGGGCTCTCTCTAAATTATTTTTAGCCCTATATCTCCCTTTAAGTTTTGGTTACGTCATCGTTCGCTACCACAGAGCTGTGCCTATGACCCCGACTTTTTTCGGCACTCTCTTATCTTTACCCTTCTTAGGCCTTTTAGGGGCTTTAGCTTTAAGAAAGAAAAAAGACGGCACAAATTTAGCTCTCCACCGAGCCTTAGTGGGTTTTATCTTTTTATTGGGCTTAAGCCAAATATTCTTTCCTAAGGATTTTTATCTACCATTTCTTAAAACAGCTAATTTTTTCTCTCACTGTCACTTAATCTTAGCCGCGCTGGGGAAGGCCTACTTTTTCCTCTCCGGGCTATGGGCTTTAGACTATCTGTTAAAGTTTGACGGCGGAGAAGAAAGGAGCCCCTCGGGTTTTTTAAAGTTTCAGGTCCTCGGATTTTGTTGTTGGACCCTTTCCATCTTTAGCGGCGAGGTTTGGACTTATTTGGGCTGGGGCCTGCCAGTAGTCTGGGAAGACCCGGCGGTGGTCACTTTTCTGGCCACTTGGTTTTTTTACCTTGGAGCCATGCATTTGCGTTTTTGGAAAGGGGCCACTCACCAGCTTGCGGCTAAGGCCTCGGCCTTGGGGCTTATTTGGCTTATTGCTGTTAACTCAATAGCCGACTTTGGGCCGGCCAGGTTTATTTTATGATGAACCCGATAATTATCGTAGCTACGCTCTGGAAAGCCGCGGGCAGCCTTAAACTATCGGTGGCGCTATGTTTTCTAACGGCTCTAGATGCGGCTTTAGCCTATCCCCTGATTAAAGATTCTACAGCCTTTGCTCCTTTGGGCGACGTTGATCTAATAAACTGGCTTTTAACCTACGGCCGATTCAACCTAAAGAGCACTGCTTGGTTTTTTGTTCTCCTAATCCTATTAACTTTACTTTCCATCAACACTTTCGTCTGCTCGATACAAAGAGTAATCTTTCTTTTTCGCCGAAATAAGATAAGCCTCTCTTTTTTTCTAAAATTAGGCCCGCATATAACTCATTTCGCGGTGTTAATCATCTTAACTGGCTATTTGGGAACTTATCTTTTCTGCGCCTCTCTCCCCGGCCGGGCCTTAACGCCGGGCGGACCGCCTCTAAAGGTTAATCGAATAAAAGGGCAAATTAAGGCTGAAATCTTCGAGCCTCTTTATTACGAAGGCGACCGTCTGGATTTTTTTCAAGGCCGCCTTTTAGATCCAGGGATCTATTTGACCTTTATTGACCAAAATGGAAGCCAATGTAAACAAAAAATAGCTTACGGCCAACCGGCCATCTTCAATGGCTGGCACGTTTACCTCTCCGATTTCTACCCTAAAGATAAAAGCGGGGGTATGGGCTCTAAAACGGTTAATATCACCCTTCGCCGCGATCCGGCAGCCTTTGTATATCTTACTGGCCTCGCTCTCTTCGTCATAGGCCTAGGGCTCTACACCGCAGATTTTTTTTATAAAAAAACTTCAAAAAAGGACGGTTAAGGGCAAAAATAAAATGAAATCAATTGTGATAAGCGCCTTCGCGGGCCTAATTTTCCTCTTATTGTTACCCCGTTGCGGCCAAAACGAAAGCGCTTCGGCTACTAGGCCGGAAATTACCGACGAGGCGGTTAACCCTGAGGTCAAGGAGGATTCAGCCGAGGCCGGTTTTCTAAACCTTGGCGAATTTACTCTTATAAAAAAAGAGGGCTACATGCTAGCCCGCGACGGGGCCGGTCGCACCTTAGCCGTTATCCCTAGGGGGGCCCCCCATCCGCCGGGCTTTGAACCTACTATGGTGGTGGAAATTCCTCTTAGGAGGGTCGCGGTCTACAGCTGGTTCGACGTAGCCATAATTAACGCTTTAGGCCGGGCCGACACAATCGTCGCGGTAACCACGCCAGAAGATGGCTGGCACGTTGATTACATAAAACGAGGCTTTCAAGAAGGTCGCATCGCTTTTTTAGGCGATCCGGGGGCTATTGATTATGAGACGGTTAAGACCTCGAATCTTGATTTAATTATGACTTGGGATCCATCTATCGTGCCTATGATGGATCAGCTGGGTCTCCCGGTGCTAGTAACGGCTACGCCAATAGCCACCTGCCTAAGCACCCAAATTCGGTTCGTTGAGTTTTTAGCCCCTTTCTTTGGCGAAGAACAAAAGGCTAAAGACTTTTACCAAAAAGTTAAGCTCTCTTTAGAGCAAATCAGGGCCAAAACCAAAGGGCTAAAAAAGCCCAAGGCTATGTGGGGCGATATCTATGAAAAAAGGGTCCTAGTCGAGCCTGGTAACGCCTGGGTGGCCGAACTAATAGGCTTGGCCCAAAGCGATTATCTCTTCGACGATGTCTACGGTACTTCTTGTATTGAAATCTCAGTCGAGCGATTTCTTTATAGCGGACGAGACGCGGACCTCTATTTTACTTACCGCACTGCAGGCGAAAGCAAAATGTACTCCAAAGAGGCCTTACTGCGTATTAATCCTCTTTTAGAGGGCGTTAAACCACTAACTCCCGCAGGCAAAGCCTTTGCCCCTCTGCCTCATTATTCGCAATCGGCCGACCATTTAGATGAACTCTTAACCGAGATTGCCGCCATTCTTCACCCCGATGCTTACCAAGGCTATCGCTTAAAATATTTTTTAGAACTACCAGATAAAGACCAACAATCGCCTAACACCCAAAGCTAAAGAGTTTTTTTATGTCAACTGAACTTACCATTCAAACCCAGCTCATGGTCGGACGTGCGGCTAGCCGCCGCTCCTTGGTTTTCTTTCTCATAGGCGCTTTAACCTTAACTACAGCTATCCTTAATATGACCATCGGCTCGGTGGATTTACCGTTTCTCTCGGTCATTAAGGAACTATTCCTTCCAGTTCAAGGCTCAGATATTAACTTTATCGTTTGGAAAGTTAGACTTCCTCGCACCCTAGCCGCCGTCATGGGCGGGGCCTATCTAGCCTGCTCGGGTCTTCTTTTACAAGTTTACTTCCGAAACCCCATTGTCGGACCCTTTGTTTTAGGCATCTCCTCTGGAGCTAGCTTAACCGTCTCTTTGGTCATGCTCACCGCTTTAGGGCTCAAACTAACTTACGTTACTCCCTTCCTGACCACCCTAGCTGGCATAGTCGGGGCCTATGGAGTGATGGTCTTGGTAGTAGCCATTGGGGCTAAGATAAAATCGGGGGCTACTCTTTTAATTACCGGTCTTATGTTTGGTTACGTTTGCTCTTCTTTTACCTCTATCTTAACCGCCCTAGCTGAAAAAGAAAAAATAAAGGGCTTTGTCCTTTGGGGCATGGGTAGTTTTTCCGGCTTTAAGTGGATAGAAATCTATATCCTCTTGGTCCTCGGGGGGCTATTAGTCTTAGCCGTCTTTTTATTAAGTAAACCCTTAAACGCCTTTCTTTTGGGCGAAGACTACGCCGCCTCTATGGGGGTAAGCGTCCGTCGCTTTAGAATCTTTATTCTTTTAGCCGCTTCCTCCCTAGCCGGCTTAGTTACGGCCATGGCTGGGCCGGTGGCCTTTATAGGACTAGCTGTGCCCCATATGGCTAGGTTAAGTTTAGCCACTAGCGATAACCGCGTCTTAGTGCCGGGGGCTTGTTTAATGGGAGCGTTAGTGACCTCTTTATGCGATCTCATAGCTAGGATGTGGCTAAGCCCAGTAGAGCTTCCGGTCTCGGCCATCACCGCCTTTTTCGGGGCTCCAATAGTTATCGGCCTATTATTAAAGCGAGGGGCGCGTCTATGAATAAAAATATCTTAAGCGTAAAAAATCTCTCTTTAGGCTATAAAAAGCCTATTTTAGAATCCGTCTCCTTTGATTGTCCCCAAGGAGCCTTCGTAGCCTTACTAGGGCCAAACGGGGCCGGTAAAACCACTCTTTTAAGAGGCCTCTCAAACCACTTAAGGCCCTTTAAAGGCACTATCGAACTATTAGGGCTCCCGCTCTCCTCTTACAAAGCCTTAGATCTAGCGAAAATTGTCTCCGTAGTTATGACCGATAAAGCCTCGCCACCGCTTTTAAAAGTTTGGGAATTTGTAGCCCTAGGCCGCTACCCTCACACCGGCTTTTTAGGTCGCCTTAACCAATTAGATCTTGAAAAGGTGACCAAGACTCTTTTAGACGTAAGAGCCCTAGATCTATCTGAGCGCTTTGTAGAGGAATTATCCGATGGTGAACGTCAAAAAGCCACCTTAGCTAGGGCCCTAGCCCAAGAGCCTAAGCTAATGCTCTTAGATGAGCCTACCGCTCATCTCGATCTAAAACACCGCATGGAAGTCATGGGGATCTTACGATCTCTTTGCCGAGTTAAAAATATAACCGTGGTGGCCGCTATCCATGACGTCGACGCCGCGGCAAAGGTAGCCGATCTCATCTTAACTCTTAAAGACGGTGCCTTAACTTCATGCGGCCCCCCCCATCGAGTCTTAACCCCGCCCAGCGTCTCTAAGCTCTATGATTTTGAGCAAGCCGGCTTTTCAAGCCGCCTGGGGGCCATTGAAATCCGCGGTGACGGCCTGGCCGGTCAAGCCTTCGTCTTATCGCGCTCCGACCATGGGGCCGAGGCCTTCCGCCTTCTTTCTAAGCGCGGCTATCAAATCTCTTGCGGTTTTTTCCCCTCAAGCGATCTCGACGCCCACGTGGCTAGAGCCCTGGGGGCTAAAAGCTACGAAATAGAAACCGATGTTAACAACTCTGAATCTATCTTAAATCAAGCCTCTAAAGACTTAAAAGAGGCCCTATTTGTAGTGGACGCCTATAGTCAAACCCAAGAAGGACTAAAAGGCGATGGGGCTCAAGAGAGCCAAATTTTATCTCAAAAGCTCTTAAAAGTTGCTTCCGAGGCGGGTCTTAAAATTATTAAGCTCGGTCCTCAAGGCGATATCGCGCCGCTCATCGATTATTTGGACGCCGAGAGCGACTTTAAGCTCGCCTCAGCCCAAAACTAAATTTTTTCCGATCCTCAACTCTAAGTCACATTTAAAGCGCTTAAAATGGATGCAACCGACCGTCTATTTCCCTTCGCGGCTATAATCGGCCAAGACGACCTTAAAGAGGCCTTAATCCTTAACGCAGTTAACCCTCTTTGCGGCGGAGTATTAGCTCGGGGGGAAAAAGGAACAGCTAAGAGCACCGCCGCCAGATCTCTTAGTGAATTGCTTCCTCCCGCAACTAAATACCAAGGCTGCCACTTTAACTGCGATCCGTTAAAAACCAAAGAGCTGTGCCCATACTGTAAAGAAAGGTCGAATCAAGTCGAGCCTCTCCCCTCCCCGGCCCCCTTTCGGACGCTCCCCCTTAACGCCACCGAAGATAGGGTGGCTGGAAGTCTTAATTTTGAAGCCGCGCTTAAAACTGGCCTCAAAACCTTTGAGCCCGGACTCTTAGCTTCGGTCCACCGAGGCATACTATACGTCGATGAAGTTAATCTCTTAGACGATCATATAGTCGATCTTATCTTAAGCGCTGCTGCCAACGGAGAAAACGTAGTCGAGCGTGAGGGAATTTCCATTACTCACCCGGCCCGCTTTATCTTAGTGGGCACGATGAACCCCGAGGAAGGGGAACTTCGGCCTCAATTACTAGATCGCTTTGGGCTTTCGGTTATGGTTGAGGGGGTAAAAGAACCGGAAGATAGGGTAAGGCTAATGGAAGAGAGAGAACAATTCGATCAAGATAGCCAAGTCTTTAGGGCTAAACATGCTCAAAAGACCATAGATCTTAAAAACCTCATCCTTTCGGCCCAAACAATATTACCTTCGGTCAACATATCTAAGAGAATCCTTAAGTTCATAGCCACCATGTGCGCTGAAAATAACGCGGCCGGGCATAGGGCGGATCTGATTTTAGCCGAAGCGGTAAGAGCTAAGGCCGCCCTAAAGGGCCTTTTTGAAGTAAATGAAGAAATGGTCACCGAATTGGCCCCCATGGTCTTAGCCCACCGCCGTCGGGAGATGGCCCCTCCGCCACCCCCTCCCCCACCGGCCGAAGAAGAAGAAGAAAAAAAAGAAAACGCTCAAAACCCTGAAAATGAGAAAGAAAAAAAAGAGCCTCAAGAAAGCCAACAAGAAGATGACCAAAATGAAGATAACCAGGCCCAAGAAAATGAAGAAGAGGCTCTAAAATCCAACCAAAACGAGCCTCAAAGCCAAGATGGCCAAGATAGTTCGCCCTCTCTAACTCCCTTGGAAGAGGATATAGAAAATAAAGAGTTAGGGCCAGATAAGCCAAATCAGGCCAGTCAAGAACAAATTTTTGAGATCGGTGAGCCCTTTAAAGTTAAAAAGATTGAAAACCAAAAAGACCGCTTAAAAAGACGAGGTTCTGGTCGCCGATCGCGCAGCCTAGCCGGTCAAAAACAAGGTCGCTACGTTAAATCCGGTAAATTTCGCGATAATCTCGATTTGGCCTTAGACGCGACCATTAGGGCTGCGGCCCCTTATCAATTATCTAGAGAGAAAAAATCTAATCTAGCTGTAACTTTAAAAAAAGCTGATCTGCGCGGCTGCATAAGAGAGCAAAGAGTGGGCGATCTGCTTTTCTTTCTAGTCGACGCCTCTGGCTCTATGGGAGCCAGAGGGCGCATGGCTGCTTCCAAAGGGGCTATCTTGTCTCTTCTTTTAGACGCCTACCAAAAAAGAGATAAAGTCTGTTTAATTTCTTTTAGGCGAACTGAGGCCACCGTTAACCTTCCTCTTTGCTCTAGCGTCGACTTAGCCTCAAAATTGCTAGCCCAAATGCCTGTGGGCGGCCGCACGCCTTTATCGGCTGGCTTAGCGGCCGCCTATCGCGAAGTGAGAAACGCCCTACTTAAAAATCCTCTAGCTAGACCTATCGTCATAGTCATCACCGACGGCCGGGCTAACGTGCCCTTATACCCTGAAAAAAAGCCCAATCCCATTAAAGAAGCGAGTCAGTTAGCTAGAGCGATGAGTTTAGAAAAGAGGATAAAGTTCGTGGTGGTCGATACCGAAGAGCCCGGCCTTGTTAACTTTAACTTAGCCTCCGCTCTTTCGATAAATTTGGAAGCCCAGTACTTTAAAACCAACGATCTTAAGGCTTCGACCTTGATCGATATTATAAAGCAAACTAACGCGAACTAAAGTGTCCGTTCACAAATGTGAACGTTTAAGGGCTCGTTCACAAATGAGAATGTTGAGGTGCCAAGCCTATTGAAAGGGACGACACATACCGCAACAATGTAACCCCCTATAGGAGCTTAATATTTTTAACATTAATACAAGTTAAAATATATGGTTGGAGCAGAAAGCTAAGTAAAAACCTCAAAAGAACTAATGTTAAGCTCTTAAGGGTATGCTAAAACTTAATTACAACTCGAAAGTCGCTACCAGCCGCAACGTGGGAAAAAAAAGACTTGGTGAACGGTTACGAGCTGAATAAATTTAAGGTCTTAATTTTTCGCGTCTTAGAAACTAAAGGAATTCTACCTAATATGCCTCAAAACGCGCCGATTTTTCCCTTCACGGCCATCGTGGGCCAAGAAAAGATGAAGCTTGGCCTCATCTTAAACGTGATTAACCCCTCTCTTTCCGGGATTCTCATCCGCGGGGAAAAGGGCACAGCCAAATCTACAGCCGTTCGGGCGGCGGCCGATATTCTCCCTCAAATCGCGGTTATAAAAGATAATCCTTTTCAACTTTCCCCTTACGACGACCTCGAAACCTACCGCGAACTAGAGCGCTCTTTGGGCCGCGAGCCCCAGGAGAACTTCGAAGTTCAGATGAGAAAAGTAAGAGTGGTCGAGCTTCCGGTGGGGGCCACGGAAGATAGGGTAGTGGGCTCGCTCGATCTCGAAAAGGCCCTTAAAACGGGCGATAAACTGGTAGAGCCTGGGCTTTTGGCCGCAGCTCATAGAGGTATTTTATACGTCGATGAAGTTAATCTCTTAGACGATCACGTGGTGGACGCTCTATTAGATAGCGCGGCTATGGGAGTTAACGTTATCGAAAGAGAGGGGGTTTCTTTTTCTCACCCGGCCCGCTTTTCTCTAGTAGGGACCATGAACCCCGAGGAAGGGGAGCTTAGGCCGCAATTACTAGATAGGTTCGGTTTGTGCGTTACCATCGAAGGGGAAAGAGATTTAGAAAATAGAGTTAAGGTTATGGAGCGCCGGGCCTTATTTGAAAAGGCCCCGGAGGCCTTTATTGAAAGCTATAAGATTCAATCAGAGGAACTTGCCTTAAAGATAACTAAGGCTAGAGACTTATTACCCCAAGTTACAATCGATCGCCAATTACTCTTTGATATCGCCCGCTACTGCTTAGCGGTGGGGGTGGACGGTCACAGGGGAGACATCTTAGTGCTCAAAACGGCTAAGACTCTAGCCGCCTGGCGAGGTCAAACCCAAGTCGATAACTCCGATATAACCTCAGCCGCCCAACTAGCTCTCCCACACAGGGTTAGAAGGGAACCGCTCATGGCCGTGGCCGAAAACTTAGATAAACTTCGCTTAGGCGGCTAAGATAGCCTTAACCAAAATCAGCTAGATTTAAGCTCTCGTTAGATCTATTAGTGTCCATTCACAAATGTGAACGTTTAAGGGCCCGTTCACAAGTGAGAACGTTGCGGTGCCAAGCCTATTGAAATGGACGACACATACCACAACAATGTAGCCCCCTATAGGAACTCAGTAATTTTAACATTCATCCAAGTTAAAATATATGGTTGGAGCAGAGAGCTAAGTAGAAACGTTAAAAGAACTAATGTTAAGAACTTAAGGGTATGCTAAAACTTAATTACAACTCGAAAGTCGCTGCCATCCGCAACGTTGGAAAAAAAAGACTTGGTGAACGGTTACTATTAAAATAAATATCAAAAATTTTTTTTATCTTAAACCTCGGATTTTTTTATGAGCCAAAAATATTTTTCTCCGGCTATAATTCACTTAAACGTCTTACATTCCAAGCCCGCAGAAAACCGCGAGGCCCTCATAAGCTTAGTAGAAAAGGCCTCCAAAGAAGGAGCAGATCTAGCGGCCGCCCCGGAGCTTTGTCTAAGCGGCTATGGTTTTGAAGATCGCCAGGCTATACTCCCTTTGGCTGAAACCTACGACGGACCCACTGCCCAAGCTCTTACCAAACTTAGTCGCAGTGAGGGCCTCTATATTGTTATTGGTTTAGCCGAAAGAGATAAGAAAACTAATATTTTATATAACAGCGCCTTTGTCTTTCATCCCCAAGGGCATATAGTCTGCCGCTATCGAAAAATAAACGCAGAATCGCGCTGGGCCAGTCCGGGCTTACCCTCTCAAGGTAACGTCTTCCAAACCCCTTGGGGACTGGCAGGGGTTTTAGTCTGCGCCGACTCCTACCATAGCCTTATACCCAGAGCGGCCGCCCTTAACCGCTTAGGGCTCCTTATAGTGGTAGCCAACTGGCCGCCTACGGGAAAGTTTCCAGAAAACGTTTTTCGCCTCAGAGCCAAAGAAAACCATCTCTATTTACTAGTAGCCAACCGTGGCGGTAAAGAAGAACGCCTTGATTGTAGCGAGGCGAAGAGCTACCTTATAGACCCTAACGGCCAAGTTTTATTAGGTGAAAGTTCTGATTCAAGTAAATTATTTATGTGTCCAAAAATCCCCTTACTCGATGACGGAACGTTCCCTAATAACTTAGGCCAAGAGCAACTTTTTAAAACCAGAAGGCCAGAAAGGTATCACCGAATTTATAGTAGCCTCCAATTTTTTAACGACCTTACTTCTAGCTTTAAACTGCCCGAGCCTAGAGAAGTTAAGCTCCTTTTGATCGCTTCCGGTCAAGGCCACTCACCGGTTAAATTTTTATTAGAAAATCAAAGTCGCTTAAGCGCCGATAGCCTAGTTATTCTACCATTATGGAACTATGATTTAAGCGATAAAAAAAATCTAACAAAGATTGCTAATCAATCTAAGGTAAAAATTTTAACCGCTAATAAAAAAAATCAGGGCCAATTTTTTTGGGCCTTTGAGCCCAAATTTAAGGCTATCCCAATAGATTCTATACCCGCCTTGCCCCTAATGACCTTAGGCCCTCTAGTCGTGGGCCCAACCACTATAAAAGATATGATTCATCCAGAGGCGGCCATAACGGCCGCCAAACTTGGGGCCGATCTTTTTTTGGCTATCGAAGAGAATTTCGACCCTTCCGATAAACTTATGGTCTTTACGAGAGCGATAGAGCAAAGCGAGTGCGCCGTGGTGGCCCAAAACGCAGTCGCCTTTGGTGCCAGATCCTCCGATCACGGACCAGGCCGCTCTGTAATGGGTCAGGCTCAAGATATCATCGAAGTCGAATTAGATTTAAAAATTATTAGAAACAAACGCTTCCAAGACCGTATCGATTTTGAAACTATTTTAGCTAACGATCATAAATTAATATAATCTTAGATTTTTTTCTAAAGATTTTAAACCACTTTTCTTTAAGGATTATGTATGCTCGTTACCATACTGTGCGGCTCGGGCTATTATAGCCGCTTAAGCCAAGCTCTTTCTTGCTTTAGTGCTGGCGAGGTTAATCTCTTCTCCGGTGCCTCTTTAAGGCAGCCGCAAGTAAGAGAAAAAGCCCTTAAAGCTATTAGTCAAAGTAAGCTGGTCTTAATTGAAGCCTTTGAAGAGCCTTTTTGGGAAGAGTTTTACCTTGAAGAAATGAAAGAAGGTGCCATTAAGCTAGCCTGGCTCTCGGTTATGGGCCTAAGCCCTGAAAAGGCCGCTAGGAGTAATATTGCGCCTAGAGAGCTAAACCAAATCGCAGCCTATCTTGATAGAGGCGGGGATGATAACGCCTATAACCTTATAAAATATCTTCTCGGTTTAGTTTCAGGATCGGTTTCTGACGTCCCACCCCCCATAAACCTCCCCCGTTTTGGGCTATGGCACCCTAAGGCCCCGGAGCTTTTTTACTTAAATAAAGAAGACTATCTTAAGTTTTACGGCTCCTACAAAGGCTTAGAAAACCTTTCTTTCGTTGGCCTAATCCTACATCGGCACTATTGGTGCGTCGATACTCCCATCATAGAAACGACAATAATCGAAAGGCTCGAAGAAGATGGCTTAGGAGTTCTGCCCATCTTTATTTCTGGAGAGGATTCAGGTGCCAGCGAAGAGGCCAGCCAATTTTTAAAAGAGGTTTTTTCTCCTTCTCCTTTAGGCCCCAAGGTTAAGGCCGTGGTTAAGCTGACCTCGATGTTCCAAAAAAACCTACAAGGTGAGTCACCCTCTTTCCCTGGCGACGACGGCCCGGCCCTGGGTAGCGTTAGGATATTTAGAGAACTAAACGCGCCTATCTTTCAGCCCTTAGTTAGCTTTAGGCAATCTAACTCCCAGTGGGAACAAAACACAGCCGGTTTAGCCTCAGAGCTATCCTGGTCAGTAGCCATGCCTGAATTTGAGGGTGCCATTGAGCCTCACTACGCAGGCGGCACTCTTAAAGCCATTGGCGAAACGCACTCCGATGGCCTTCGTCAGCCCCACTTAGAAAGAATAGGTCATCTCGTCCAAAGGGTGGTAGCTTGGGTAAGGCTTTCGGAAAAACCTATATCTGAAAGAAAAGTAGCCTTTATCCTCCACAACGCCCCTTGCGCTTCGGTTGAAGCTACGGCCGGCACAGCTTCTGGACTTGACCCATTCGAATCACTAAAAAATATCCTCTCCCAAATGAAACTCCAAGGCTATCAAGTTAAGGTTCCCCAATCTGGAGGGGAAATTATCGAAGATATGATAACCCACAAAGCCTTTTCGGAATTTCGATGGACCACTGTTCAAGAAATAGTGGCCAAAGGCGGAGCTTTGGCCCTAATTCCGACCGAAAAATACCGCGCTTGGTTCGATCTCTATCCAGATGAGGTCAAACAAAGACTAATTCAAACCTGGGGCCAGCCCCCGGGCGAAGAGCTAGAGGGAGTCAAACCCTCTATGGTCCTCGATGGTAATTTAGTTATTTCCGGAAGAACGTGGGGAGATAAGGCGGTAATTTTAATTCAACCCAAAAGAGGCTGCGCTGGCTCGCGCTGCGACGGAAGGGTCTGCCTTATCCTCCAAGATCCCCTCATCCCTCCCCCACACCAGTATCTAGCCGCCTATCGCTACCTTCAAGAGCCCGACGAATTTGGGGCAGATCTTATAGTCCACGTGGGCGCTCATGGCAACCTTGAATATTTGCCTGGTAAAAGCGTGGCCCTCTCTCAAAGCTGCTACCCCGATCTCACGCTAGGTAAAGTTCCCCACCTCTATATCTATAATTCTGACGTCACCGCCGATGGAATTACGGCCAAAAGGCGCTCTTACGCCGTTTTAGTTGATCACCTCCAGGCTCTATATCAAGAGTGCGAACTCTACGGAGAACTTAGCGAACTAAGAGAGCTTATGGGCCAATATAATAAGCTCTCGCCGAATTCTAATATAAGCCTCAAAGAAGAGATCGAGCGGCTTATTAGACAAAAGGCGAGCCAATCAAGTCTGGCCTCTGAACTTGATTTAGAGAGTAATGATTTTAACTCTCTATCCCTTAAAATCCGCCAAGCCCTCGCTCTAACCTCCGACTCTCTAATCGAAGGTGCCCTTCATGTTTTTGGCCAAAGGCCTATTAAGAGCGAGGCAGCCCGCTTTATATATTCTATCCTGCGCTTTGAGAGTCCCTCTCAAAGCTCTTTACGTAGCGCTCTCACCCGGGCTAAGGGGCTATCATGGGAAGAAATTAACCTCAAAAAGCTTGACATTATAGAGAGCTTCAATCTCACTGGGGCTGAAATCGTAGAAGAAATTAACCGTTTAGCTTTAAATTTAATAACCAAGCGCCTAGAGGGCCTGACCCCAAACGAAATTTTTAATAACCTTTCGCTTAATAATATTGAGCAAGATACAAGAGACGAACTATTTAAACTCTTTGATAGAATAGATTCTATTTTTGAGCGCTTAAACCATTGCCAAGAGATAGGTTCTTTATTAAACGCTTTTAACGGCGGCTACGTCTCCCCTGGCCCCTCGGCTTTGATTACTCGAGGACGTGAGGACGTTTTACCCACCGGTCGCAATTTTTACTCTAAAGACCCTTCCCTCTCGCCTACCCCGGCCGCCTGGGAAGTTGGTCAAAAAATGGCCGAGGCGGTCTGTCAAAGATTTTTGACTGAGGAGGGCCGTTACCCTCAATCAGTGGCCTTTTTTTGGATTAGCTCGGATCTGATAAACGCCGACGGGGAAGATTTAGCTCAGATGCTAGCCCTTTTGGGCGTTAAGCCTCTTTGGGCTAAAGGCGGAAAAGTCATGGGCTTTGAAATAATTCCCAAAGAAAAGTTAGCTAGACCTAGAATCGATCTAGCCGTCAGGACCTCGGGCGTGGTTAGAGATAGTTTCCCTGAGGCTTTGGCCCTTTTAGATGGGGCTATTAAAGCGGTGGCCGAGCTTGATGAGGAGGATAACTATCCTAGACTACACACCTTGGATAATCTAGCAAAAGATCCGCAAGATAAGCCATTAAATAGTGAAGAGAGCCACAAAAGGTTTCTTAGGGCCGCTAGCCGAGTCTTTTCCACAGCCCCCGGCTCTTATTCCTCAGGCGTCTACTACGCAGTCATGGCCTCGGCTTGGGAAAACGAAGCCGATTTAGCCGACATTTTTATTGAGCACAACGCCTATATTTACGGAGACGAGAATTTTGGACTGGCCGCTCCCAAAGAGTTTAAAAGAACACTAGAGAGGGTCGACGTTAATGAGATTAAAATCTACGGCGACGAGCAGGATTTTCTTAACTGCGGAGGATTCTTCGGGGCCGTGGGCGGCCTATCTTTAACCGCCCAAAGGCTTAAAGGCTCAGAGGTTAAAAACTATTGCTTAGACACTCGCTCGCCCGCTTTCGCGTCTGTCCGCTCTCTTTCAGAAGAACTCGGACGTTCTTTTCGGGTTAGACTTTTAAATCCAGCCTGGATTGAGAGCATGAAAAAACACGGCTATAAGGGGGCCGCTGAAATCTCACGGCGAGTTACCAACGCCTATGGATGGCAAGCCACGGCTAAGGAAATTGACCATAGTTTTTTTGATAGACTAGCCCAAACTTACTTTTTAAACTCTGATAATAGGGCCTTTTTTGAAATCCATAATCCCTTTGCCCTTGAGGAAATTGGCCGCAGGCTCCTGGAAGCTGAGAGCCGAGGGCTCTGGAAGACCGATCACGAACTCTTGGAAAGCTTAAAGGAAAGCTACCTTTCTTTAGAAGGGGCCTTGGAAGAATCGGTGGAGGCCTACGGCGGCGAGCTTCAAGGCGGAGCCGTGGACGTGGTTACGGCTAGGGCTCTTCCTAAATGGCGCGAAAAAATGGAAGCCTTTTTAGGGCAAAGCCTCAGCTAATAATATTTTTTGCTCTTAAAACCAATGTCCACAACTTAAAAAAATTCCAAACTGAAGACTTTGCAAAACTCATCGGTTTGTTTTGAGCTATACTTTTACCTATAGAATAAGCTAGCCTATTAGGGATTCAACCCATCTATCTTACTAATAACTGAAGATAGTCAGCCAACATGGGTTTTGCCCTTGAGTAGCTTTTTTACGAAAAACCCTTTGTTTCCTTAAGTTGTTGACATTAGACACGACCCTTAGAAATCTAACTGAGTGCGAAGATGATGAAATAATGTTATATCTTGAGAAAATATCTAAAGATAAAGAAAAGCTCGCCTCAGTGGATGGATGATCGCAGCGCAAAAAGTCCCCTTTATCAATCCTTAAATTTGTAACATAGCAAAATTACTAGTTAATTTTTTTGACTATTTTGATTTTATTAGGTTTTTGCGCTTCGATCATGGATTAGATAACTTGAAACACTGGCCGCCTAAACCAATTGACTCATTTGATAATAAATATCAAATACCTTCCGATGTCGTCGTCTTAGCTGTGAAGGATCTTAATATTGATCGAAGCGCAAAAACCTAATAAAATCAAAATAGTCAAAAAAATTAACTAGTAATAAGGCTCTGTTACAAATTTAAGGACTCATATAAGGTGACTTTTTGCGCTTCGATCAATATTAAGAATTTTAACGAAAGCGGCTATGAGGCCCCTGAGCTTACCACCAACGTTTTAGTTAACAATATCAGCGTTAAAGGTCAAAAGCTGTTTAAACCTATGCCCGATGGCCAGAAAAAAAGTACAAATACACACCAAGATGGTTAACCTATAAAATCATTAGGCTATTTTTTTTGTTACGCTTTTAACGAGGGATTTTTTTGAGATGGATTGGCCTTCAATCTACAAAGCTATCCTATCAAAACTGTCTGAATAAAGAGAGATTAGATAGTTCGCTGACCAATATTTGGCAAAAATATTCACCGTCGTGACTAGCAGCTCTTGATAACGCCCGCTAGATAGGCCTAGTTTTTTCGATTTTTCTTTCTCTCTCGCCAAACGGTCGATAAACCCTGGGGTCACAGGGAATCCGAATTTTAGTTTGGTTTGAGTTTTTTTAATGGAAAAATAACCTTTTTCAATTCACCCTCTAAAAGCTGCGCGAGATAAGCATTTTTCGAGAGCCACGAAATTATCTTGGACAGCTCTGATAAATTAAATATTTGTTCGCCAGTTAAGGCGTTTTATGCTCAGTTGAAGTCCGCGTTAGGGGCCTAGTTTGTGGCTCCTGTAACTTAAAGTAACTGCGTCGTCGAGAGTCGAGGTGGGGGAGCGAGGTGGGGGAGCAAGGTGGTGAACGAGCTGTCCGCAGGATGACGAACCTGTTTCGGCCTTGTAATGAGGAGAGCACCCATATTTATTGCAAACCCCGAGCGGGAATACTATTGAGTCGGCGCTAACAGAAAGAGTGACAGAATAAAAAATTTGAGTGTGACTTATTAGGCTTTTCAAATATCCGGAAAGCTTCCTAAATAAATCCTTTTATCGGGCCTTAGTTTTTTACTCCAAATAGCCGCTTAAACTGGTATTTAGCCACATTGTTGTTGGCTAGAGTCAATACTTATCTAGTCAGCGCTAAAGACTGGCCCAAATAAATGGAGCTTTTTGAGATTAAGGGTTTTTAAAAATCTCACGAGCCGTTGCCACCGGAATCATTTTGGGCTTTCCGATGGCCTTAGTCCTTTTGGTTTTATACTAACGAACCGAAATGTTTTTTTTCTATTTTGGCCGTTTCGCTGAAGGTTATTTTTTGAGTTTATTTTTGCGTTAGCAGAAGAGACAAAAAAAGAGAAAAATTGAATTTGGTTTCGTTCGTATGTATCTCCAAGAGGTTGATTCAGTTTATTTTAATCAAATTAAAATAATCTTTTTTCAATTAATATAAGATTATTTAAAATTTAGAGTCCTTAATTTTGCTCTGACTACTGACGGAACCGTGGTTCTGGTTTAGAAAAAAGGAAGAAAATAGCATCTTTAGCTAAAAAAATATATAAAGAATAATTCTCAGCCGATTCTTTAATTAGTTGCCGGCAGACGAATTGTTACCTTGAGTCGCGGAGGTAGAGGCTTATGGGTAACTCCTTGACCTAACTAGGAGATATTTTTAACTCTTCTAGATGAAATTAACCTTTATTAAAGCAAGGAAGAACTTATATGGGAAACAAATACCTTCTGGCATTAGCCTTCGCGGCTATCTTTGCCATATCAGCCTCCCAGGCCTTGGCGCAAACCGAGGCCTCTCCCTCCAGCTCGGGCAGCTTGGAAACTATCGTGGTTACCTCTAGCACCCGCGTTCAAGAGCAACTCAAAGAAGTCCCCACCAACATAACTATTATTGACCAAGAAAAAATCAGCCAAACATCTGCCCAAGATCTTGGAGAATTGTTATTTCAAGAGGGCTTTCAGGTTTACGGTTATCCAGCCGGCGGACAAGCCTTGGTTGTTCGTGGAATGGGATCAAATCAATCAGGCTCTGAAACCAATACTAGGGTTTTAATTCTTTTAAATGGCCGTCGAATTGGGATTAATTCTTTGGATTTTACCGGTTTAGCCAATATCGAAAGGATCGAGATTATTAGGGGCCCGGCCTCGCTCCAGTATGGACCTTCGGCGATGGGAGGAGTTATTAATGTTATTACTCGGCGCGGTAGCGAAGATTTTAAGGCTTACGCTGAAGTGGGCGTGGGTAGTTACAATCAAAACAAAGAAAAAGTCGCTTTTAGTGGAAAGGCTCGCGATTTAGATATTTCTTTTGGCGTAACTCACGACTTTCGTGATGATTATAAAACGGGCAATGGTTTTATTTGGAAAGACAGCAGATATGGTAATCATACTAATGCTAATCTGGATATAGGATACACTTTCTTAAATAATCATAGAATTGATATAAATTATTATTATTTAGATATTAATGGTAATCTATGTCCTGGTATGACTGGAGAAGTAAGTTATTTAAATCCCGTTGATCCTGGTAATATTGATGATTTCAGTAGAACTGATGTTAGCTTATCAAATGCAGCTTTTTCTTATGAGGGCAAAACTGAGGATAATTTATTTAACTGGTCATTAACATATGGCACCGGAAGAAATAAAGAAAGTGGTACTTGGGCTACTTCTATTTGGGATCTTGATACTTTAACATCTTTTGTTTCTTACAATGGAGATTTAATTAGTTCTGTTCTTGGTCTTGATTATTCTAAATATGTAATTAAATCTGATTCTTGGGGTGAATTGCCTATTTCTTCTATGACTGATTTAGGTGTTTTTTTAACAACAAAGCTTCATCTTTTGGAAAATAATCTTATTTTTTCTGCTGGCGGTCGTTATGATACCTATAAAAATAAGTATGAGACTGGAGAACTAAGCCAACATGCTTTTACTCCATCCATTGGCGTTGCTTATAACCCGGTTGAATGGTTGAAACTGCGGGCTAACTACAGCAAGGGCTTTAAAATGCCGACGCCTATCGAAGTTTTCCCTCAAAGTTCTGGCTCTTACACTTATTTATTTAACCCTGGTTTAAGACCAGAAAAAAGTAAGACTTTTGAGATAGGCACTGACGTCTATTGGTCCTTTATTACTGGTAGTCTAACTTATTTTCATTCAGATTGGGACGACAAAATTACATCAGTTGAAGTGGCACCGAATATGCGTCAAAATGTTAATTTGACCAACTCGGAAATAGCCGGACTGGAGTTTGCCTTAAGCGCGGATTTGGGTCAGGCCTTTGACCAGGATTTTGTTTTAAAGCCATACGTTAATCTGACCTATTTAACCAAGAGAAAAAATAAGGACCATACCGGAGGAAATCAATCCGTTGAATATTTGGGTTTCGATACATTGACCAATGTAGCTAGGACCATCATGAACTTTGGGGTTAATTTTCACCACCCAGGAATTAACCTTAAGGCGAACATAAATGCCCGCAAGATGTGGGGAATGATTTCGCAGACGTGGAATAACTATGATATGGGACACGGGATGGGGAGAAATAACTCCTTTTACAACTATGATAACGATTTTATTGTCGATTTAAGTCTGGAAAAGCGCCTTTGGGATTTTGAAAAATTTGGTCACTTAAACCTCAAAGCCCAAATAAACAATATCTTTGACGCTTTTTATATGCCCTATATCAACTACCCTGGCCCAGGCCGCAATTTCTACGTTGGCTTAGCTTGGGAATACTGATAGCTAAAGTTCCCCAACAGGAACTTTGGTTGAAAAATTCCCCCCCTTGGTCGGTCTTTAGCCGAATCTAGGGGGACGATTTTTTTGGTTAGCGCTCTTTGCAAAATGGCACGGTTTGTGTCCGTTCACAAGAGAGAACGCTGCGGTGCCAAGCCTATTGAAAGGGACGACACATCCTGCAGCAATGTAGCCCCCTATAGGAGCTTAGTAATTTTAACATTAACACTACAATGTACAATATTACAATTTGACTATTGACGCGCAGTGGTTTATCATATCTGGTGGGGAATTATCCTTTTCAATTTTCAGCCTAATAGCCGCCTGAGTTTTTGGCTTTCCCGATTTACGGTTCGAGGGAGCGGCTCCGCTAAAGTCGTTTTTTTGCGCATTTTTTCTCTTAACATTTATTCTCATATGGTTTACTCTTCAATGAGAGGGATAAATTAAACCTGCCCTTTGGAGAAGACGAAAATGGAGTATCGATACGACAATACCGCGCTTGAGGGTGACCTCGGCGATTTCATCGGGGCAAGTCCGACTCCATGGGGTAACGAGTTCGTATTCCACTAGAACGTGGAGCCAGTTTAGGTCAAAGTCCTGGGCGAGCGGTTCGTCAAAGTCTTTTGGCTCAACCTTGACCGCTTGCCCGACGAGAGAAAGGAGCGCCAGTCTATGATCAACGGCATGC
>JAITQT010000365.1 GCA_031288745.1 Deltaproteobacteria bacterium | reverse complement strand
CACCCGAAGGTGTGGAGGCTCATCAACGGGATGGTACGGCAAGCAATATTTATGCCAGTAAAAGCGGTTTAAAAAAAAATTTTGACGCTTTTGCCCTGCCCCCTAGCACAAAAATCTTGACCATTGATTAACAAAAAGTTATGATTATAAGTTCGTTCCATGGGGCGACGTTTAAATCAACTACCCCTTCCTATAATTAAGGAGCTAGCAAAAGCCCACAGTTGGCCATGGTCAGCGCAGTTAAGTCCGCTATGTTGTTATCAGGCTAAAGACCAACGGAGCGGGATACCTCCTCAGTCCCGCCCTCTTGCAGTCTTTTCTTTCCAACACCTTGTTAGAATCAACGTTAAATTTTATTCAAGAGAAAGTTTTTTTTCGTTCGCCTCTTTCGCCGCTTGATTCGGTTAAACTCGATTCCCAAAAGCTCCCTAATTCCGAGATCGCTCGAGTCGATAACTAACACGTTCTAAAAAGAATGACCCCTTGTCGCCTGGCTAAACCCAGGGGTTTACTAGCTAGAAAGAAGATGGTATCTTTTACGCTCTCCAACGCCTTCCCAATGGGCCAAGGCTATACGTTGGTTTAGGTTTCCTTTCCCGCCTAAGATTTTGGTAGGGCTTCTCAATTTTCCTTTTAATGCTAAGCACTTTGTACAGACTAGAGTGCCGTGCGAGCGGGCTAGGAATGTATATTTACTTTCTTCGTTGAAGAAGAGAGCTTTAATCCCCGGCTAAAGTGCGGGGTCTGGATAGAGGTTTTGGATGGTTAAAATAGCCCCGTTTAGAGGGGTGGTTTATAATAATCGGGAAATCGAAGCTTACGGAGGGCTTTTAACTTCCCCCCCCTACGACGTTCTTTCCTCCGAGCTCAGGCAGGAATATCTGTCGTGTCATCCTAATAACTTTTTGCACCTTGATTACGGCGAAGTTCTGCCCGAAGACTCCAATCCCATGGCTTGGCATGAGCGTGCGGCCTCGACCCTTTCCCATTGGCTCTCTGAGGGGGTGTTGGTTAGAAGGAGCAAACCCTCGGTGGCCTTAATTGACACCGACTGGGTTCATCCGCTCAACGGTCGCCGGATGACTCGCCACGGGTTAGTCTGCTTGATGCGTTTAGAAGAAAGCGGGAAGTTTAGTAGAGTTAGACCCCATGAAAAAACCTTTAGTTATCATAAGGTCGAGCGATTGGATCTTATGGAAAAAACGGGGGCCCAGCTAAGCCCGGTCTTCGGGTTTTTCCCCGATCCCGATAGTCATTTTCTTAAAATGATCTTCGATTTGCTAAGGACCGATCCCGACGCTAGCTTTCAGGAAAAAAGCGGCTTTAACCAGCAAATAACCTTTATTCAGAATCTTAAGAGCCTTAAAGCTATAGTTAAGGCCTTAGACGACGTCACCGTCTACATAGCCGACGGGCACCACCGCTACGAAACGGCCCTTAAGTACCGCCGGGATCAACTAGCTAGGCTAGAGAAAAACGATCAGAAGCCGGCTGAAAACTCGGCTATAGACTACGTGCTAGTTTATCTATGCCCAATGAGCGATCCTGGGCTCTGCGTTCTCCCCACCCATAGAGTTTTATCTAGCTTGGATATGACTGATAAAGAGATTATCCAGGCCTTTAAGCCTTTCGCCGACATTAAGTGCCGCCCCTTTGACGGACGCAACAGGGAAGCGGTCCAACTGGCTTTAAGTAAAAAATTACTCGAAGATGATAAAAAAGGTTTAAAGGTTTTTGGTTTGTTTCTTAGAGATGAAGATAAATATTATTTCGTAAAAATAAAAGAAAAGGTTAGGGAAGAAATAATTAAGCAAAACCCACAAGAAGCTGACCTTAACGGCTTAGACGTTTCAATCCTGACCAACGTTATTTTTCATAAGGCCTTAGGGCTCAACGAGACTGATATGGACGATCCTGAGCGCATCGTTTATTATTCCTCAATAGAACCGGCCTACAGCGCGGTGGCCGACCGAGGGGCCAGGGCCGCCTTTATTATGAACCCCACTCGTTTAGATGAAATCATAAGAGTATCTGAGAGCGGACAGGTTATGCCTCGAAAAGCTACCTATTTCTACCCTAAGGTCTCTAGCGGGTTGGTATTTAACCTTATCGACCCCATGGAATCTATTATCGACTTTGACGATTAAGGCCCCTTTTTTGTCCGCGGGCCATGAGAGCTTTTCCGCGACCATGGAAGAAAAGGCTGAGGCTAAAATAAACCTATCTTTAAAAGTCTTGTCTAAAAGACCCGACGGTTATCACAATCTTTTGGGCCTTATGGCCAGGCTCGTTTTAGGTGATAGCCTAATTTGGTTAGACGAGAGTCCCTCGGAAGATAGATTAGACTTACGCTTAGAAATAGGCCCTCCCTTTAATGTGGAGCCGAGCGATTTAATAGGGACCGATAACTTAATCCTAAAGGCCCTTAAGGCTTTTAGAGATTTAACTGGACAACCTAAAGAGCCGGCGGCCTTTCTTTTAATTAAGAGAATCCCCGTGGCCGCAGGCCTAGGAGGAGGTTCAACTGATGCGGCGGCCCTCCTTAGGATGCTAGCCTCGCTGTACCCAATCTCTCTAAAGGCCCTTCGAAGTTTAGCCTTAAAAATAGGTGCAGACTGCCCGTTTTTTCTTCTAGTTAACCCTTTGGCCATAGCCGAAGGTAAGGGCGAAAAACTTAGGCCCTTTCCAGAAAAATTATTACCAGGCCGTTATCTAGTTTTGGTTAACCCTGGTTTCCAGCTAGCCACCTCCCAAGTTTTTCAACAATTAGGGTTGACTTTTGACGGTCATAGTAGTAATAAAGTAACGAAGTCTATTGCGCCCAAAACTACTCTAGCCTCCCTCCCCCTTTTAGGGGATAACGATCTTTTGGGGCCAGCTTTGGAGCTTAGGCCAGCCTTAGCCGAGGTTAGGGAAAAATTAGCTAGTTTAGACCCTAAGCCTTTAGCTTTTGGGCTTAGCGGTAGCGGACCCACTTTTTGGGCTCTTTATGGTCAAGAGTCTGAAACCATTAGAGCCTGCCAAGCGCTTGAGGGTCTAGGTTGGTGGGTTAAGCCTACTTGTTTGTCCACTCTCCCTGTCTATAGATAGGGCCGATTTTTGATATTATTAAATTTTTTTTTCTCTGTATCGTAAAATTCTTTTTATTGGGGCGTCGTCAAGTGGTCTAAGACACAGGGTTTTGGTTCCTGCATTCGAAGGTTCGACTCCTTCCGCCCCAGCCACATATAAATTAAAACGTTTTTACGTTAATAATAAAATCTTTTTTACAAAATATTTGTTTTATGGCAAGGAGGACTAAAAACCCTTGTTTAAAGGGAATTTTAGTCGCTCCTTTGTCTTATCGTGAGCTGATTTTAGAAAGCTAACTTTGATTATTCGATAAGTCGCTTCGTCTTAACCTTATGGTTTAATACGACGACTTTTAGCCTTTGAGACGAGAGAGGCACCTTAAGTTAATAGAGCCGATTTTTAACTAAGGCCCCAGATTTCGCGGCCCTTAATTGCCTACGGTTAGACTCTTTGCTTTTTAAGAGGGCACGCCGCAGATGAGTAAGGGTTTGTCAGAGGAGTTAGTATGCCGAACGATATTGTGGTTATTTCCGGCAACTCCAACCAAAAGTTGGCCAACGCTATTTGCGACACCCTGTGGCAGCCCCTAGGGCTAGCTCAAGTGCGCCGTTTCTCCGATGGAGAAATTTTAGTTGAATTAGGCGAGAACGTTCGCGGCCGCGATACTTTCGTTATTCAATCAACCTGCGCTCCGGTTAACGATAACATTATGGAGCTTCTTTTAATCATCGACGCTTTAAAGAGAGCCTCGGCTAGGCGCATCACTGCGGTTATCCCCTATTACGGCTACGCGAGGCAAGATCGTAAAGCCGCCCCCAGGGTGCCTATCTCGGCCAAACTTGTGGCTGATTTACTTACTGCTGCAGGAACCACAAGAGTGCTAGCTATGGATCTTCACGCCGGACAGATTCAAGGATTTTTTGATATCCCAGTTGATCATCTATTTTCCGCGCCGGTTGTGCTTAAACACATCCAATCGACCTAT
Organism: Deltaproteobacteria bacterium; assembly: GCA_031288745.1. Taxonomy (GTDB): domain Bacteria; phylum Desulfobacterota; class Desulfarculia; order Adiutricales; family Adiutricaceae; genus JAITQT01. The sequence goes on along the minus strand of JAITQT010000365.1, from coordinate 2,736 downwards.
CTTAAGGACGGTCGAGACGATCTGATTTTAGTTTCCCCTGACGCCGGAGGCGTTGAGCGCACCCGATATTTAGCTAAGCGTTTGGGGGCTCCTTTAGCTATTGTCGATAAGCGTAGGGAGGCACCAAACGTAGCCAAAGCCATGAACATCATAGGTGAAGTTAAAGGCTTAAGGGCTTTAATCATAGACGATATGATAGATACGGCCGGTACTTTAGCCCAGGCAGCCGACTTTATTATGGATTTGGGCGCGGTTGAGGTCATGGCCTGCGCCACCCACCCGGTCTTTTCCGGAGACGCTCTCAAAAAAATTAATTCTTCGGCTCTCAGCGAAGTAGTGGTGACCAATACCATACCTTTAACGGCCGATGGAGAACACACTAAAAAAATCACGGTGCTGTCGGTGGCCTCCCTCTTAGGCGAGGCTATCCGTAGAATCCACCAAGAAGATTCTATTAGTTCGCTTTTCGTGTAAGAAACTGCGAGCGTCACTTTTTTTTCGATAATTTTCGGAGGATTTATAAACATGGGTCTTGAGACTACTTTAAACGCTAAGCCTAGAACCGTTAGCAGTAGTAATTACGCCAAACGTTTACGGGCCGATGGTTTGCTACCAATCGTTTTCTATGGTACGGATTTACCTAAATCCAGTAGCTTAACCATCCCTTATGCTGATTTTAAATCGGCTCTCTTAAATTCTGAGGGCAACCGTTTTCTTTATACCTTGGCCGTAGAGGGTCAAGAACCGACCCCGGCTCTTTTGAAAGACTTTCAAGTCGATCCCGTTAGCCGTAAAGTTTTGCACGCTGATTTTATTAAAATTGACCCCTCGCGCCCCGTAACTGTTAAAGTGTCTTTGATTTTGACCGGTAAGGCTTTGGGCGTAGAAAAGGGTGGGCAACTACAACAATCGGAGCGCGAGATTACTGTATCTGGTCTGGCGGCCAATATCCCCTCTGAAATCTCAGCCGACGTTGCCTCTCTTGGCTTAGGTCAAACCATGCATCTATCTCAAATTAAGTTGCCAGAGACTTTAAAGTTGGTTAAGACGGCTGATTTACCGGTGGCCGTGGTTGCGGTGCCTAAGGGGCTAAAGGCCGAAGCTGAAGCTGCTCCTGTCGCTCCGGCGGCTCCAGTCGCTCCGGCGGAAAAGAAAGCGCCAGAAAAAAAGAGCGATAAGAAACCTGAAACCAAAAAAAGATAAAATTTTAGGAACCAAGCTATGACAGATTTTTTTGAGTTAACTAAAATACGTCAAAGTTGCCGCGACTATAGCGATCAACCAGTAGAGCGCGAAAAACTAGTTAAATGCCTCGAAGCGGCCCGGTTGACCCCATCGGGTTGTAACTCTCAGCCCTGGAGCGTGGTAGCGGTGGACGATCCTAAGATTGCGGCCGAAGTGGCCAAGACCACGGCCCAGCTGGGAGTTAACGAATATATCGCCAAAGCCAAAGCTTTTTTCATTATTTTGGAAGAACGGGCGAAACTAATGCCTGCAGTGGCCCGCATCCTCGATAGTCAATACTGGGCCAAGGGCGATTTGGGGGCCTTTACTTATGCCTTAACCTTGCAGGCTCAAGAGCTAGGTTTAGGGACGTGTATCTTGGGCGTTTTCGATCGCCCCAAGCTTAGGGAGATTTTAAAGATCGATAATGAAAAGCCTATTTTTATGGTAGTGGCCGTAGGCTATCCTGCCGATCCAAAAATCAGAAACAAGCAACGGAAAAATTTTGATGAACTGGTTAGATTCGTCTAGATAGCAATTTATCTATTTTAGATCTTGGTTTTAGTTCTTTTAACAAAACAAACTTTTCTAAAAAAGTAACCGTTCACCACGTCTTTTTTTCCCACGTTGCGGCTGGTAGCGACTCTCGAGTTGTAATTAAGTTTTAGCATACCCTTAAGAGCCAAAATTTCGCGATATTTTTAGACATACATTTTTTCTCTATTTCAAATTTTAATAACTATCCTTTTATTGTATTTATTATGTTTAACATTTTTTTGTATTTTGTTTTTAGTAGAGCTAAAATAGCCATACTAGGTGGTGCTCTATGTCTCTTGACGCAAGTGTACTTGTCGATCTGCCAGATAGTGGTATCACTGTCGCGAGATGTGGCAAATATCGCCCGGTCTATAACGTTCTCCGATCTTACCTAAACGAAAAAGGCAAGCCAACGAATGACCGAGTGATTATCGGCAAGCTGGATCTGGAGACTGGCAAGCTTATCCCTAACCACAACTACTATCAGTATTATAAACCACTACAAGTCAGAGATACTCTGGGAAAGTATGAAGAGATACAGACTCAAGGGAGCCATGATGTTATAAAGATTCATGCTTTAACTCAATACAATGTTTCCATAGGAAGCGCATTCCTAATTGGGCGCATCATGAGTTCTCACGGACTCCCTCAATTGCTTAACGAGTGCCTTGGAATAAAGCGTTCTCGAATGATTCAAACCGCCGTACTCTATATGGTAGCGAGGAATAACGTCTTTGAGAATGTCTTGGACTTCTGCTAAGGATATACCCACTCGGAAGTGACGCTTACATCCCAGACCGCTTCCGAGCTGTTCGCATCAATCACTCATCAAGAGAGGATTGCCTTCTTTAAGAAGTAGACGGCGAGGCAACCCCCCGGTAGCTACCTTGCCTATGATGTGCCCCCTTTCTCTACTCAGGCAAAAGGCATCTTAGAGAAAGAATGGGGGCACAACAGGGACGGCGATAAGTTGCC
>JAITQT010000330.1 GCA_031288745.1 Deltaproteobacteria bacterium | reverse complement strand
CTACCAGATTTAATGCTCCTTAGAAACCGAATCAACTCTAGAGCGGCCTTTATAGTCGGGGCCGGCCCCTCTTTAGCTGAAAACGGAAGGCTACTTAGCGAAGTGGGCCCAAAAGGCTTCATTATCTGCGCCGCAGCGGCCTTAAAACCACTCTTATCGTTAGGAGTGAGCCCGGATATAATTTTAGTTCTAGAATCGTCTGATACAAGCTCTTATCTAACTTTAAATGAAGTTGAGCGTCAAATCCTAAAGAACGAGGTCGTTTTAGCCGCAGCTAGTGGTAGCCACCCCAATCATTTTAAAGTCGACGGGTTTATTAAGGCTATCTTTCATCTAAACGGCGGCGAGGCCCAGCTCTTGGGACGAGGGCTTTTTTTGCCCCAAGGCGGTAACGCTGGCACAGCTGCCTTTGCCCTAGCCTACGTTTGGGGTATGTCGCCTTTAATCTTAGTGGGGCAAGATCAAGCCTACCACGGGCAATTACTCCACGCCCCCGGCACGGTCGATAATGTGAGCGAAATCGATCGGGCGACAGTGGTGACAATCCCGGCCATTGGCGGGGGCTTTGCTGAAACTAACACCTCTTTACTAGCTTCCATAAATTGGTACGCCGAAGCGGCCAACTCTATTAAACGCAAGAGCGTTCAACCCAAGTTAATAAATTCCACTTTTAGAGGGGCGGCCCTCAAAGGCTTTGAAGAAATCTCCCTCGATGAGGTCCTTAGAAATTTAGGACCAGAACCTAACCCCATATCGCTAAAAGCTATGCTCAGTGCCCTCCCTAAACCCTCTGCCAAAGAGATTAGAGGGGATTTAAGACAAATGTCAGCCTTAGTTAGCTCGCTAAAGAGCGTACTTCAGGTCAATTTTCAAAGATGCATCAACGAAATGATGAACGCTTCCAAGGCTAGCGCCTTTTTAGCCCATATCCTAGCCCCGGCCCTAGCTTCTGGCCATAGGGCCGGAGCGCTAAAAAACCTTATCTGGGCCGACGGCATTATCCTTAAAATGCTGGCCTCCCTCTAGAAAGCTCTATTATGGCCCATCGACGCGGTAAGAAAAAAAATTCCATCAGGCCTCCCTTAGGTTCAAAACCAAGCTTAGGGCTTGCCATGATCATGAAAAACGAAGAGAACAACCTGCCCCTTAGCCTAGGAACACTCAAGGATAAGTTCTACGAAATCGTTTGCGTCGATACCGGATCTATTGATAAAAGTAGGGAGCTAGCCAGAGGCTACGGAGCCAAAGTGGTAGAAACGAGCTGGGAAGACGATTTTTCTGCAGCCCGCAATTTTGGCTTAGAACAAATGCGAGCCGATTTTATCCTTTGGCTTGACGCGGATAATTCTATAGCTCCAAACGATCTTAACCTTATTACTCAAAGCCTTATTAATCTAAAGAACTCGGAAATTATCTTAACCGCAGTTGAAAAGGTTATCCCTCAAGGAGAGACCCTTTGGCAAAAGCGCGTCTTTCCCAATTCGCCGCTCTATCGCTTTCAAGGCCGAGTTCACGAGCAATTAGTTCATCCCTTAAGAGCTAAAATTATCCATAGCGGTGCTCAAATCCATCATTGGGGCTATGGTGATCTTAAAACCAGCCTTTTAAAGGGCCAAAGGGATTTGGCCATCTTATTATCCTGTACTGAAACCCAAAAAGGAGAGTTTTACTACCTCTACCAAACCGGTCGAACCTTATTTAATCTAGGCCGATTCGAAGAAGCGCTAAAGTATTTAACTATTGCCAAAGAGCAAATAGGAACCCAGTTAAGGCCTAATAACCCTTCCCTTGAAGCTAATTGCTTAATCGTTCTATCTCAAGCATTTATCCGCTTAAATAGGCGAGATAAGGCTGAAGAGACTTTAAGAGAGCTTTGCTCCCTACGGCCAGACTACGGGCCAGGGAGGTTTTATTTAGGCCGCTTATTATATCAAGACGAAAACTATCAACAAGCCGCTATCCATCTTTCTCGCGCCTTAGAGTTCGGCTGCGGCGACTTAGGCTGGGGGGCCGACCCTAGCCGCCTTGGTTTTACGGCCGCTTCAATTTTAGCTAAGACGCATGAAAAACTAAACCTACTCCCCCAAGCCGCCGAGGCCTGGCGACTAGCCTCTGACTTTAATCCCTCGCACCCCGAGCCCATAGTGGCCCTAGCCGGGGTCAAGATACAAATAGGACAAGCTTGGGAAGCTCGGGCCCTTTTACAAAAAGCTATAGAACTAGCCCCAACCCATCGCCGGGCAAGACTAATGGCTGACTCTCTGGAGGCTGGCCGATGACCGATAAAAAAGTAATAGGATTTTTTACCGACGGACCAAGCTTTGAGGGTGACGCGCTTAAAAAGAAACCTCTAGGCGGAGCGGAAACGGCTTTTATTCAGATCACTAAAACTTTGGCTGATTTCGGGCACCAGGTCTACGCCTTTAACAACTGTAAGAAAGAGACAGTTAGCAACAAAGTCTTCTACCTCCCCTTTAGGCGCTCGCTTAATCTCTTAGCCCGTCTAAACTTTGACGTCATGGTAGTCAGTCGATTTTTTGGCTTTTTTAGTCTCCCAATTAAAAGCCAAATCAAGGTTCTTTGGAATCACGATACCTTAGATAATCCCAAGGTTTTAAGAGCGGTTCAAGATGAAATTGACATATTTTTCGTCTTATCTCGCTTTCACCGCGATAATTTTCTAACCCGCTTACCCCAACTAGACGATCGGATGGTTATCACCAGAAACGGATTAGATTTCGAACTTATTGATAAAGGGGCTAAGGGGGCTAAAAAAATACCAGGCAAGCTAATATATTCCTCGAGGCCCGAAAGGGGCCTTAAAATATTGTTAGAGTTGGTTTGGCCGCGGCTTACGGCCGTAAGACCCGACCTCCGCCTCTATTTGTGCGGCTATAACGTCGATAGGAGCTTACTAGACCCGGCCCTAATTAGCCTATACGATCACCTAAGGTTAATCGCAGCCAGGGATCCTAAAATTATAAATTTAGGCCCCCTCTCTAAAAGAGAATACTACCATCATCTAGCCGAGGCCCAGATGATGGTCTACCCCTCTTGCTTTCCTGAAATTAGCTGTCTGGCCGCCTTAGAGATCGGAAGAGCACAC
>JAITQT010000313.1 GCA_031288745.1 Deltaproteobacteria bacterium | reverse complement strand
CAATTTGATGCCGGCCGATCAGACTCAGCTGGTGATAATGAAGGAAGCGGCCCCAGCGGCTAAGATTTTAAGAGAGGTTAGATAGGGGTTTTTATAGCCCCAATTAAGCCTAAGGTGCCTCGTTAATTCGTTTCTTTTTCGGATAGACGAGGTTTTTTTATTTAAATTATAAATAATTTAGAATATTTTTCAATTTGCTACTGAGGTTTCCTTATTAAGCCCTTCTCGATTTTTCTTGGTTTCCAACCCAACCTCCTCTGGATAGCCCGCTGCGTCTGCGGTTTTCTGCTTTCTATCTATCCATAATTCCCGGCTTTGAACTACCATACAAGCATACCAAAGAAAGTCCGCCGTCAAGGAAATAAAGCTGTGGCGCAGTTCTAGTGGGGAATAATTTTTAAGCGAGCGAAAAAAGAGCTTGCCGCCCAGCTCCTTTTTTTACGCATTAATCGCTTTCTATTTATAACACGCATTGCTAAAGATATAGTATCTAAAGATAAGAGCATAATTAATAAGTAAATTGTATTCAAAGTAGCCGATGATATATTATATAACCATTTAATATAATAAAGATTTGATAAAAATAATATTTAAATTATTATATATTTTTTTTTGATGAAAAATTATATCTAAAAAAACAAAGCTGAATTAAGTGGAAAAGCTGTAATTTTACAAGAAGAGGCTATTATAAATCCAGAAGAATGCGTTAAAAATAAAAAGTTTACAAAATATTTAATTATTGCTAAATTAAAAGCATCAAAAATTTATGATATAAGCATTAATTTTTGATAAATAGACATTGGGTAAAAAAATAACGGTTGGCTATTAATAAAAACTAATGATTTTGTCATAGATTCGAATGTTATTCTCAAAATTTATAGAAATAAAGATATGGTTGAAAAAGCATTTTGCCGTTTAAAAACTAATTTTAACTTGCGCAGACTAAAAATTAATAGCGATAAGCGTATTTATGGAAAGCTCCTTATTTCTATTATTACTTTAATAATTAATTCTTTTATTTATAAAATCATGATAGATACTAATTTATATAGCAAATTTAAACAAGAAAAGCTTTTAAATGAGTTATATAAGGCTAAATTATCATTAAAAGATGATAAAATTGTAATATCACCGGTTTCGAAAATAAATCGCCAGTTTTTATCATAATTTGGTTATAAAGTTATAAAAAAAAATAATTGATTTCTTTAAAAGGCTCCGTCACTTTTTTAGCCCAGCTTGATGGGAGGTTGGGGGGTATGTTTGTATGGTAGTCCTGCTGCGGGAATTTAGGATGTATGAGTATCCTTTCCACTCAAACCCATTCTTCAAAAGTCTATCTAAAAGGAGACCTAAAACGCCGTTTCTGTACCTTCTTGCGTGAAGTTGTCAGAATGCGATCGAGTGGCACTATCGCCCTTTCGGATTTTCTATTGACTAATTGAGATAAGAGAGATAGACTTGTTTCAGATAATCTGGTATAAAATGTGTTCCAAAACCCTGTGCCAGTTAAAACCTTGACATATAATCACCTGTAATTTCTGCCTATTAATTTACTCGGTTTCGATTCTCGCCTAAGCACCGTTTGAAGCAGAACAATCATAATTCCCTTTAGTCACTTAAAATTTTCCATCTATGGTCATTCTTATATTATTATCCTACACTTTTTGCACAATGTTCCAAACCTAACGGGTTTGAGCTGGAGAGTGTTCATGAAAAGCTCCTAATCAACCCAGCTGAGCTAAATCTGAAAACCTAAACCCACGGGTTCTGCCCATTTTTTCTGAAGCAACGATTTTTCGCTTATGAATAATAAAATTTTTACCCTTGCCGAAATTCAAGCTCTTGTCACTCCAATTGCCAAGCGATACGGCGTTGATCGTATGTGGATTTTTGGTTCATACGCTCGTGGTGAAGCAACTTCCAAAAGCGATATTGACTTTCGAGTAGACTGTGACGCTATTCATGGATATTTTAGGTTCGCAGGTTTTTATAGTGATTTAGAGGATGTTTTAGCCAAACGAATTGATCTTTTAACTACAGCGCAAATAGATGATGATAAATTTTTAGAAAATATTTCTAAAGATGAAGTAATGATATATGAATAAGAATAAAAATATTATTGCTTTAGAACTTATTATTACTTATTGTGATAGAATTTCTGGAATACGTAATTCTTTTAATAGTAATTTTGATGTTTTTAAGTCAAGCCATCTATATATAGATTCAATTGGGATGAATATTCTCCAAATTGGAGAGCTAACAACTCAATTTACTGATGATTTTAAGTTAAAATATACTGAAATCCCATGGAAAGCTATAAAACAGATGAGAAATATTTTTGTTCATCATTATGTGACCCTTGATATCAATAAATTATGGAATTCTATTATTAAAGATATACCAATACTGTATGAATTTTGCAGAAAAACACTTATTTTGCTTAAAAATCAGGAATAAATTGAACATAGCTCAAATCTTAGAAACGGAGGGTCACTTAAACCACAGTTTTAATTCCGAATTTAAAGATCCACTGGTATTTTACCGTGAAATACGCCTATACGTTAGACACACCTCTATCGTCCCCTTAATTGAAAGCAATGCTATCAACTTAAGAGAGACATATTCGCTAGCAGCCGCTAATAATTAGATTAAGGTATCTCTAATTTTTTCGCCTCTGATTTGTTTATGCGATTAACTTTTTTCGATGGTGCGCCTAGTGTCCTTTTTTGGCACCAGGTTTTCCCTTTATTAGGCTGACCGTTTTCATCTTGCTTACGCGGCTTTTTTTTTATTGGGTTTTATTAATGAACTTGGCGCTAACGATGAATTACTGGGACCTTTGATTGGTTCGCCGACTTTTTCTTTCAGACGGGAGTTTTCTTCGGACAAGTCCTTGACTTTAACCTCGTCTTCCTCCTTGGTTTGGGTTAGCTCTTTGATGGTTTGTTTCAGCTCATCATTAGTTTTGGTCAGCTCAGAGATTTTGATTTCGTATTCTTTATTAGTTTAGTCTAACTTTCCGATGGCTTTCTCCTGTTTTGCGTTTGTTTGAGCTAATTGCCTGACATTTTCCTTATTGATTATGAGTAGACCTTTTGGAAGTCTGAATTGATAAGACATAAACTCAATGGGGCGCTGGAGCGTATAGTTGGAGGAGGCCTAATCGCCTAAACGAAGTAGGCGATATCTTAATCTTGATCGCAGCCCAAAAAGTCCCCTTTATCAATCCTTAAATTTGTAACATAGCCAAATTACTAGTTAATTTTTTAGACTATTTTGATTTTAAGAAGTTTTTGCGCTTCGATCAATATTATCTGTAGGTTGTTGATTTGTTGGCTATTACCGGAAATGGGTTTGGAAGACGGAGAAGAGGACGAGGCTGGCGTAGAGCCAACCTGAGGGGGCAGTATGGTACTTGAGCATAATTTTATTGCTTAAGTTCCCATAGCCAGAATAATAAACAAGAATAATAATGCTGTTAAGGTGATTTTTGGATAAACATATAGAAATATTGTTTATTAGCTTAACAGAACCTAATCTTGGCTTAAGCTTATATGGGGAGATAACAAACTGAAAAGGCCTTCAAAGATCATGATTAAGAGCTTAAGGCTAATGGTGATACTCTATTACAGCTCTAAAGCCAACGCCAGCTGAACATGGAGGAAAAAAGGTCTGATGAAAGGTTATTTTAAGATAAAGTCCTTTTTGACCATTATTATCTTGGCCGCTGCGGCTATAGGGCTCTTTTTGGGGCCTTTTTTTCCTAATAGCGCTCTAGCCATGGAGCGCCTGGCTTGCGCTAGCTATCCGGTATTTCTCTTTACTCGTTACTTAGCCGAGGGTCGCGAGCGCTTTAACGTTGAGCTTATAACTAGTCCCGCCTCCGGCTGTCCTCACGAGTTCGCTCCCACCCCAAGGGATCTGGAGCGTTTGACCCAGACCTCGGTCTTAGTTAAAAATGGGCTTAATTTAGAGCCTTTTTTGGATAAGGCGGCTAAAGTTCTGCCCCCACAAGCGAAGGTAATTGACGCCTCCCAGAGTATACCTACCCTTTCTATGGTCTGGGGCCGCCTTGATTTTGATAGCTCGCAAAAGCCTTTCCCCGACGGGACTCTCCCTTCGATGATCCCCAATCCCCACGCCTTTCTCTCCCCTAAGTTTGCTAAAATTATGGCCGCCAACATCGTTTCCGGCTTATCGCAGCTAGATCCCTCCGGGGCTGATTATTACGCCCAAAGGCTTAGCGCTTTTAATGCAGATATGGAAAATTTAGAGCGAGAAATAGAGCTTTTTAGATTAACTCACCGAGGCTACCGTGCGGTTACTAGCCATGGTTTTTTTGATTATCTCGCTCAAGATCTTGGTCTTGCGGTCTTAGCCGACATTAACCCCTCAGAAAGCGTGCCCCCTTCGGCAGCAAGGCTCAAGGCCCTAGCCGAGCTAATAAAAATTCAAAAAATATCGGTTATCTTAGTCGATCCCCACGCCGACCCCAACCCGGCCAAGGCCTTGAGCCGAGAGTGCGGGGTGCCGGCGGCTATAATTGATACCGCCACCTCTGGTCCGGCCGAGCCGCCCATTGATTTTTATCAGCAAATTATAAGAGAAGATATGGCCCTCCTCTCTAAAATCCTACCGCAAACCCACGAGGCCCCTCCAGATTCGCCAACCAAAACAAGCTCCCTTAGCCCTCCTACGGGCTTAAAATGAACCCGCCGTTAGTCAAGTTAGAAAATTTAGAGGTCACCTTAGGCCGCTACCCGGTCCTGCAGGGGGTTAGCTGTAAGTTTCCAGCCAAAAGGCAGACGGTCATAATCGGCCCCAACGGTGCGGGCAAAAGCACTTTAGTTCAGACTATCTTAGGTCATTGGAACTATTTGGGCAGCATTACCTTTGACCCACCTGGGCCCCGCTTTGGTTACGTGCCGCAACGACTAGATTTTGACCGCCATCTTCCTTTGACTGTTTTAGAGTTTTTAGCCTTGCCATTAACGGTTAAGCCCTTGTGGCTAGGACTATCTAAAAAGATAAAGGAAGAGGCCGTTGAGCTCCTTTCCTCTTTAGAAGCCGAGCATCTAATCGACAAACCCTTGGGCGCTCTCTCGGGCGGGGAGACTCAGAGGATTTTATTGGGCGCGGCGCTACTATCTAAGCCTGACCTCTTAATCTTAGACGAACCTAACGCTGGAACTGATATTCAAGGGGAAAAGCTCTTGTGCGATTTAATTGATAGCGTTAAAGAAAATTTAACCGTCATCATGGTTAGCCACGATTTACCTACGGCCAAGGCCCACGGGGATTGGGTTATCTGCCTTAACCACCGCGTGATCGCCCAAGGACCGCCCGAAGAGGTCTTTAAGGCTAAAACCTTGGAAAGTGCCTTTGGACTCCATTACGGGCCACAAGAGGACTCTGTGTGAGAAGTCTAAAGGCGCTGGGCACCTATGGCCTTAGGCCTAGGGAGGACTGTTGGCCGTGGAATTACTAGATCTCTTATATCGAGCGGCCGGTTTATTTTACGAACCTATGTTTATGCAGCGCGCCTCTGTGGCTATGGCCTTACTCACTTTAACCGCTTCGGCCTGCGGGGTCTTGGTGGTTAACCGAAAGCTCTCTTTTTTCCCTGACGCCGTGGGGCACACTATCTTTGCTGCGGCAGCCTTAGCTACGATAGCTAACTTAGACGTTGAATTTAGCTTTTTAGCCCTTGGTGCGGGTGTAGGCTTATTAATTACCTTTTTAGCCTCCAAGGGCCAATTGGCCCCTGATGCGGTCATAGGTTTAGTCTTTAGTGGGACCGTGGCCTTTGGCTTAGCCCTGGCTAGCCGCTCTCCTCAGGGTTCGGCGGGGCTGACCAGGTTTTTTTTGGGCGATATCTTAACCGTTGACGACAATCAAGTAATGGCTTTATTGATCTTAAACTTATTAACTTTCTTTGTCCTTTATTTTTTTTCCAACTCTTTAACCCTATCCTCCGTTCTCCCCAAAGCTGGAGGGCGGGCGGTCATTGGGGAATACGTCTTTGGAGCCTATCTAGCCTTAGTGGTCATGGTGGCTGTTCAAGCTGTGGGCGTTTTATTAGTGACCGCTCTGTTGGTAGCCCCAGCGGCCTCAGGTAGGGTGCTAGCCCTTTCTTTTAAGGGTATGTTTTGGGGGGCCATTTTTTGCGGAGCGTTGGCCGGGCAGTTAGGTTTGTGGGCCTCTTTTCAAGAAGAGGTTAACGCCTCGGCCGGGGCCATGGTCGTCTTGGCCAACGTCTTTTTTTTCACCTTGGCTTGGGTTTATAGGCGATTTTTTCCGGCTAGGGGGCAGGGAAGGGTTTAACTCAAATATGGACAGTCATTTTTTAA
>JAITQT010000191.1 GCA_031288745.1 Deltaproteobacteria bacterium | reverse complement strand
GCCATTAAGACAAAGCGGCCCGGCTCCAAAAGTTCGGCCACGTCAATAACTGCGTTGACCCTCTCTCCATCGGCTAACGGAATAAGGTTAACCAAGGCTTTACCCCTAGTCGCCCTAGCCGCTAAAGGGACCTCGTGGACCTTAAGCCAATAGAGCCTCCCTTTGGTAGTAAAAAACAAAAGATAACTATGAGTGGAGGCGACGTACATGCGCTCGACAAAATCATCGTCTTTAGTTTTAGCCCCGGTCAAACCTTTTCCGCCGCGCTTTTGAGTCTTATAGGCCGTTACGGCCGTGCGCTTAACGTAGCCCCCGTGAGTGATGGTCACCACCATCTGCTCGTCGGCAATAAAATCCTCCGGGTTATAAAGCGTAGGTCCGCTATCGTCGATTCTAGTGCGTCTTTCATCGGCAAACTCGCTTTTAAGGGCAATGAACTCGTCTTTGATTACCTCAAAAAGTAATTGCTCGGAAGATAAAATAGCCCTAAAGCGCTCTATATCCTTCATAACGGCCGCGTATTCCTCGTCTATAGCCGCCCTTTCGAGCTGAGTGAGCCTATGGAGTCTTAAATCCAAAATAGCTTGGGCCTGGAGATCGGAAAAGCCAAAGGCGCTTATAAGTCCGCTTTTAGCTTCGGCGGGATTACGGCTAGCGCGAATGAGGGCGATGATTTTGTCAAGATGATCTAAGGCTTTGCGCAAGCCCTCTAAGATATGGGCCCTAGCCTCGCTTTTAGCTAGCTCGAAGCGAGTCCTTCTGGTAACCACCTCTTTGCGATGCTCCAAAAAATAAGCCAAGGCTTCTTTAAGATTTAAGAGCCTAGGCGTCTGATTAACTAAGGCCAGCATGTTGATGCCAAAGCTTATTTCCATCTGGGTATTGCGATAGAGCTGGTTTAAGATAGTTTCGGCCATATCTCTTTTATCGCGCTTAAGCTCCAAAACTACCCTTAAGCCCTCGCGGTCGCTCTCGTCGCGGATTTCCCCCAGGCCTTCTATTTTTTTATCCCTGACCATTTCGTCGATGGTTTCAACTAGTTTGGCTTTATTAACCTGATAAGGTAGTTCAGTAATAACTATGGCCGTGGGGCCGCCGCTATTCTTACCTTCCTTAAGGTTTTCCACGCTAGCCGTAGCCCTTATTTTAATGATACCCTTTCCAGTAAGATAGGCCTCTCTTATCCCGTCGCGGCCCATGATGACGCCGGCGGTGGGAAAATCTGGGCCCGGTATATAACGCAGCAATTGCTCTACCGTTATACCTGGATTATCGATCATAGCCATTAAGGCGCTTAAGACCTCTCCTAGATTATGAGGGGGGATATTAGTGGCCATCCCCACGGCTATACCGGAAGAGCCGTTTATCAAAAGACCGGGGGCCCTAGTGGGCATGACGGTAGGCTCTTCAAGCGACCCATCATAATTGGGCATAAAATCTACGGTTTTTTTATCAAGGTCGGCCATAAACTCGTGGGCCAGCTTAGACAACCTTACTTCCGTATAACGCATGGCCGCCGGTTGATCGCCATCGACTGACCCAAAATTACCCTGACCGTCGGCCAGGGGATAACGCATGGAAAAATCTTGGGCCAAACGCACTAAAGTGTCGTAGGCCGCCTGATCGCCGTGGGGGTGATATTTACCTATAACGTCGCCGACTACGCGGGCTGATTTTTTATATGGTTTGTTATAATCGTTACCCATCTCGCTCATGGCGAAGAGCACCCTACGGTGGACCGGCTTAAGGCCGTCTCTCGCGTCGGGAAGGGCCCGGCCAATGATGACGCTCATAGCGTAATCGAGATAGGAATTTTTTATTTCTTCTTCAATACTAATATCTTGGTATCGATTTAAAGGCTGGGGGGGATTTTCCATCTAGAAAGTTCCAAAAATATATATGATAATTTTAGGGGCCTAGTCTAAGCCATAAGCTTAGCTGGTCAACTTAGGTTGTGTTTTTAAAACCTTATAAGCATAACATATTGTGGTCCAAAAACCAATTATTTATATTTTGCTCATAAATACAAAACGTTAACCTCACCAACTCTCGGCTAGAATAGTTACGGCAAAGACCAAGCCTATTATTTAAGAGTCCTAAAAAATAATCTTTTTTTATTTTAATCTTTATTATTTTATAAATAGATATAATTTTGGCTAAACACAACCTTTATCTATATTTTATTTATATTTTTTAAAAATTTCCATGGACTTGTTCTATTTTTCTTACCGACGCTCATTTCTTTTGTACTCTTCGATCCTACCGCTACCGAACCTTAAAGCGTTTCTTTAAATTTTTAAGACGAACTTTTCGGAACTAACGCTAGAGTCAATAAAAAAGGGACCTCCTAATCTTAGAGAGGTCCCCTGGCTTAAATTTTTTAGCGTTAAGCTAAATAAAGGCTTTTACCCGATAAGAGTTAAGGCTAAGGAAGAGAGGCTATTGGCCTGGGCAAGCATGGATGCGGCCGCTTGGGCCAGGATTGTGTTTTTAGTAAACTCGGTCATCTCAGTGGCCACGTCTACATCAGAGATACGACTCTCTGAAGCCTGAAGGTTTTCGGCTTGAATTGAGAGATTTTCCATAGTAGCTTCCAACCTATTTTGAATAGCCCCCAAGTTAGCCCGGATTTGATCTTTTCTTTCAATAGCTCTATCGACTGCCAAAAGAGATTGCTGGGCCGCCTCCTGAGTCCTAAGATGAGCCCCGCCGTTAAGAAAAGTTCCTTCGCCGGCATCCTGAACCTCGACAAATGTACTTCGGTTTAATAAGGACATTATTTTGTCGGCGTTAGCAGCGCTAGTTATATTTATTCCACTGAGTAAATTACTGTGTTGCGACCCCGCGATGGTCAGATCCATCCCGTTGCCTATGTCGCGCCCCAAAAGGGCCACGCCATACGAGTTTCCATTCTGCACCAGCTGCATGGTCCCCCAATCTTCGCCGCCTAAACTAAATTTGGCCCCTCCGTCATTTCGCACCCCAGTGGCCACGTTAGTAAAATAAATAGACGCTTTGGCCGAATTGCTAGTACTAGATTCCTCAACTTCTAGATTATTGTAGTCCCCTCCTTGTTTTAGAAAGACAAAGACATTCGCGCTATCCCGCAAGGCCCAATAATTACTAGAAGCGCTGTCATTTATAGCTGCAGCCAAAGAAGCCGCCGTTAACGTTCCGCTAATCTTTTCCGCAGCTCGACCCGTAGCTTCGGGGGTCGCGGTAAAAGTCGAAGAGCATCCCACGTAATAAACTTCGTCGTTTCCAAAACATATCGCCGCATAACCGGCGGCGGTGGCGGAAAAGCCGATAACTGAGGTTATAGTAATCTCAACCCTACTTTGAGTCCCCTGGTTAACGGCCGCAGCCAAAGCCGATAGGCTCATCCCCCCAGGGTTTAAGTATCTTCCGGCTAGATAGCGGCCGGTTAATAAAGCGCTCCCTTCGCTCTGAGTCCCGTCCCAGTTGTAACCGTACATGAAGCCCTGGCTGGAGGTAGTTGAAACAGCTTGATTTGGATTGGTAAAACCGCCCCCGCAGCACCCGGCCAAATCGCTCCCTAGGCCTGGGTATGACCCGGTGCTCCAGATATCGTTATGGCCGTCGCCCCCAACTCTTAAACCGGTGGAGCTAGTGGCCCTAACATCGTCAGTTCTAACGTAGTAATAATCCTCCGCTGCTGCGTTTCCAGCCCCAAAGTGGATTCTAATGCCCATGCCGCCGTTTTGACTGTTCATCGAGCCGTCTAGGAGCTTAACTCCGTTAAAGTTAGTGGCGTTGGCAATCCTATCGATTTCCAAGGCCATGGCCTGATACTCGCTATTAATGATCTCTCTCTGGGCCGTGGTGTAGGTGCCGGTGGCCGCCTGTTCGGCTAACTCTTTCATCCGGATAAGTTTGGCGTCGATAACGGCCATGGCCCCGTCGGCCGTCTGAATTAGGCTAACCGCATCGGCCGCGTTTCTGATGCCCTGATTGGTAGCGGCGATGTTGGCCCGCATCATCTCACGGACGGCTAAGCCCGCCGCGTCGTCGGCGGCTTTGTTGATGCGTAAGCCAGAAGAGAGCCGCTCAATGTTTTTGCCTAAATTAGAATATAGCGTCCCTAGGTTGCGTGCGGCGGTCATGGCCGGCATATTGTGGTTAATGATAAGAGCCATAAAAATTCCTCCTTGGAATTATACTAAGCCGAGCGTCCATGCCGGCTTTAAACTCGAGCCTTAGGTTAGTTTATGCTTTAGGAAAACGTCGTCCTCTCCTTTAGCTTTAGCTCAGTTATCTTATCGATCAACCTACCGGAGAACTTTAAGGAAATCTCAAACTGATTTTAAGTTTTTTTTCTCTCTTTCTATGGCTAGCCTGGAAGGTGGGTTAAAATGCGACCTTATTTTAGTTTAAATATTATCTTTTTACTGCTATTTATTAATTTATATAAATTAAATCTAAATAAAATTATATTTTTCTTTTTTTTAAATCTTTATAACCAATAATATCGTCACGCTTTTTTTTGCTTAAATAAATATCTTTTTGTTTTTCTTTGTATCTTAATATCACCGATTGAATTTTCAAATTTCAAACTAATATATATCTATATATTCATTATTTTTTGATTCTCTGGCAACGATCCCTATCCATAAATTTCCTTGATTTTTATAACTTAGGCACTTAAACTATATCATCTAAGGGGGGCCCGCCGCGTTTTCCTCCCGCGCCGTTTTAGACCATTTTGAGTTCAAATCAAGCGATAACGCTATCTGGGCCTGGCAATAGATAATCGTAGCCGCATCTGCCCTACCTTCCATCGTCGCCTAAGCGGTTTTCCGCCTCCTCGCGGTCAGAGCGACTTCTCCGGAGCGCCTATAAGGAGTTCGGATTAAACGATGAAATTGGCCGAGAATTCTCAAATCTTTCAAGATCTGCCCAAGGACCTCGAACCCTATCAGGAGGCCCAAGATAGAAATAACCAGGCTAGGTACCGCGAATTGCGGTCCATGGCCACGCCTGGTTTTCTCCAAGTTTTTAATCTAGCCCCCACGCTGCTGCACTATAATCACCCTCAACTCCCTGGCTACCTTGATAAACCCGAGGTGCCCTGCGGCATCTGCTTTTACGACGACTGGCTCGCTCAGACAGAAAATCTACCGGTCGGGCCTTGGCTCCAAACTGAAAATTCAGAGCCAGTGGTCGAATCTTTGGTCTTAATCGGCTCTTCCGGCTCGGTTGGGCACACCGAGCGAAGCGATCTAGACTACTGGGTTTGCTATAACCCGGAGCACTTAAAAGATAGGGCCTTAGAAAATTTTAAAGAAAAGCTTCAGGCTATCACCCACTGGGCCCAACGAACGCACAACACGGAAGCTAATTTTTACCTAGTTAATCTGGCCGAACTTAGTGAGGGGAGACTAGAGCATAGTTTGGGGAAAGGTGCCGATGGAGAGGTGGCCCCGCACTTATTAATGGAAGAACTCTACCGCACCATCTTATATGTGGCCGGCCGTTTTCCTCTCTGGTGCGTTTGGCCCCTTGACCGCAGTAAAGAAGAATACTTTGAGGCCGCCGAGATCCTAGCCCCTCTTGATTGGGAAAAAACCCCTACCCGCTACGTTAACTTAGGGTTCCCTTCTAAGGCTGAGCCTCAAGAATATCTAGCCTCAGCTATGTGGCTGATGTGTAAAGCCGAGGCCGACCCCTTTAAGGGCGTGATTAAATTACTTCCTATATTGGAAGCGGTTGAAACCGATTTTGAGAGCCCTTTATTGTGCGATCTAGTAAAAAACGCTATCTTTAATAATTATTCTCCTTTCTTCTCCGTTGATCCTTATATCATTACTATCGATAGAGTTATAGCCTATAGTGCTAAAAATATTAGCCCAGAGCACTTAGAACTCGTGCGTATGGCCGCAGCCTTAAAGGTGCTGGGCCTAAGCGATCCTGGAGACGAACCTGAGCGTATAGCCCCTGGCAGCCACACTAAACTAAGAGTACTCACTAGGTGGATTGACGAATGGGGTTGGCCCCCCGATAAATTAGCCCATTTAGCCTCCTATACCCAATGGGCCGAACGCGAGAGGCTAACTTTAGGTAACGATATTTTAATGATGCTTTTAGGCGTTTATATGCGCGTCTCAAGCCATCTCATCAACCGCTTTCCCGGTCAGGTCAACGCTCAAGATGAGGAGCTGGCCCCCTTTGCCGCTCGTATCTTAAACCGCCAACGAGGCCTTGACGCCACGGTGGATTTATTACCATCGGAACTGCTGCGTCAAAGTCTTTCTAGGCGCATGCTCTGTCAACAAGATTTAATGTCAGGACGTTGGGCCATATACGCTCTACCGCCTACCTTCACCGGCCATATGGAGGCCTTAAATTTTTTTAGCCCTCCCGACGAAGGCGATCTTATCTTCGAGGCCGATCGCCTGGCTAAGGCCGCCGCCTGGCTAGTGAGAAACGAGTTGGTGGACGATGAACTCGAACTGACTGTGGGCGACTCTTTTGGGGCCACGGCTGAAACGATTATGAACTTTCTAGCGGCTTTAAACGCACTATTTCCGCCTGTCGAGTTCCATAACCTAGAAATCGACACTCTCTGGCAAGTCGGGGCTAAGGGCCCTATCCTGATAGCCTTTAATCTTGAAGACCCCGGCGAAATCAAGCTTAGGACCATTGACTTAATCTACCGCACCGGTTGGGGTGAGATGCGCCACGAATGGAAAGATCTCGGTCGGCATCCTGTGGAGGCCGATAAATATCTAGATATTAGCGGTGCCTTAACCGAAAGCTGCGGAGCCTCCGCAGTCGATTCCTTAGTCCTTTTCCCCGCCCAAGCCGACGTCTTTAGCCGAGCCTTCAATACCTTAAAAGCCTCCCTTAGGTCCAGACAGCGACCCAAACATCAGCTAAAATCCAATAAAAGCCTAATTGACCTGTAAAGATCCCTTGGTTCCTTCTTTATATTAAGCCTTAGGCCTTTTTTTTGGTCTTAGAGGTCAAAAAGAGCTACAATTTGTTTTAACAGTGCCTTTCTAGCCTTAGGTCTTAAGGGAAGCTATTTTTATTTTATGCTTTAAGATGGTCCCTTGAACCTCGCTATTATTTTTAGTATAAGGATTATATATGACTATAGTCGTCTCCGGCTCTCTAGCCTTCGATCGCCTGGCCGAATATTCGGGCTTATTCGCCGACTCCATCCTCCCTGAGCAACTCGATCTCTTAAACGTCTGCTTTCTAGTCGATAAAGTCGAGCGAGTTCATGGGGGCACTGCCGGAAATATCGCCTATAACTTAGCCCTTTTAGGGGAAAGCCCTCTTATCGTCACTTGCCTCGGAGACGATCCAGACGGTCGCGATTACCTTGAGCGATTAAAAGAAATTGGCCTAAGCACGGCTAACGTTGATACCGCTCCCAATAAGGCCACCGCTGGTGCCTATATTGCCACCGATAAGGCCGGCCGGCAGCTTTTATTTTTTAACCCCGGGGCTATGATGGTCGAATCTTCTTTTGACCCCGCTCAGCTTATTGGTAAACCATCTGATCACCTAGCTATCGTCTCTCCTGGCGGCTTTAGCGATATGAAACGACTCTCTAAGCGCTACAAAGAGCTAGAACTCAATTATATTTTTGATCCAGGTCAACAAATTCCAGCCTTTAACAGCCCCGATCTCTTAGAGATGCTCGATGGCTCTGTCATGCTGATTACTAACGATTACGAACTCGAGCTTTTTAAAAAAATAACCGGACTTAGCCTAGAAGAACTCTTCAGGTATACCTCGGCCGTTCTTACCACTTTGGGAGAGCGCGGTAGCCGCCTAAACACCCCTAGGGGCTCTCAGCATGTCATGGCCGTGGAGGTTAATAAAGTGGTTAACCCCACCGGGGCTGGAGACGCCTACCGAGCGGGATTACTAGCCGCCCTCTACCACCGCGAGGCCCTCATCACCGCTTGTCGGTTGGGTTCGACCATCGCCTCTTTTTGCGTCGAGGCTAGCGGCACTCAAGGACACCATTTTACCCCGGCCCAGGTCCTTAAACGCCACTTTAAGGTCTTTAACGAAACACCCATGTTTTTAGGCTAAAGCTAGATTAGATTAAATCAGTAACCCTATTCAAGGTTTTAAAATAAGCCTTGGCCCATAGGTTTTATTTGAGAGTTTATTTTATGAATATTGAATTTAAACGCGAACCGGTCGACGGCTTAGTCAAGCCGGCCACCGTCGTCTTTCTGACCCCTGGGGAAGAAGCCTTAGAAAGCCGAGAGGAAATAAGCTCAATTAAGCCCTTTCTTCGGGATCATCTCTTTAGCGGGGCCTTTAAAGGGGAATATTTAGACTCTCTCCCCCTCTATCTTAACGGCGGCTGGCTAGTGGCCGTGGGGCTAGGGCAAGGGGCCCGTTTAACGGAAGAAAGATACATCGAGGCCGCCGCCCAGGCCGGACAAAAATTAAAGGAGCTTAAAGTCAATCAAGCCGTGGTCATACTACCCCCGACGGCCAAGTTTGGCCAGGAAAAAACGGCCGAACTTACCGCCCTGGGCTTAAAGCTAGCTATTACGCCCAGAAACGACTATAAAAGTTCTTCTAAAGATAGAGAAGGCGTAAGCCTAAAAACCATAACCCTCCAAATGACCCAAAGTTATGATTCCAACTTATCGGTTAAGGCTGCCCTCGATAGGGCCACAGCCATGGCCAAGGCCCAGCAGCTAACTAGAGAACTAACCGAACGCCCGGCCAACCTTCTAACCCCCAAGGTTATGGCTAATATTTGTGAAGATTTTGGTCAAAAACACAGCTTTTCAGTAACTATCTGGGACGAACACAAATTGGCCTCTGAAAAGTGCGGCTGCTTACTAGCCGTGGGGCAAGCGAGCCACAATCCCCCGCGTATGGTGATAATGGAGTATATTGGAAAAAGTGGTGGCTCTTTAGGGGCCCCTAGGGCCATAATCGGCAAAGGGGTTACCTTTGATAGTGGAGGGCTCTTTCTTAAGCCGGCCGACAACATAGCCCATATGAAAGGCGATATGAGTGGGGCGGCCGCAGTCCTAAGCCTTATGGTAGGAGTAACGGAGCTTAATTTACCCATCCATCTAGTGGCCATTTTAGCCTTAGCTGAAAACATGCCTGGCGGCGCGGCCGTAAAACCAGGAGACATCGTAGTTTCCCTTTCCGGTCAAACTGTTGAAATAACCAACACCGACGCCGAAGGAAGGTTATTATTAGCCGATGCCCTTTCTTTAGCTCAAAGATACGACCCTTACTGCCTTATAGACGTGGCCACCTTGACCGGAGCCTGCGCGGTAGCTTTGGGAGAAAATTGCGCCGGCGTCTTTTCTAACCACGATTATCTACGTAACGACGTGATTAAAGCCGGCCGAGAGGTGGGGGAAGATTTTTGGCCTCTTCCACTCTACGAACCATACGCCGAGCTACTTAAAAGCGATCTAGCCGACCTAAAAAATTGGGCGGCCCGTTCAGGCGGAGCTATTCATGCGGCCTTATTTTTAAAAAAATTCGTTAAAGACGAATTGCCTTGGGTTCATATTGATATTGCCGGGACGGCTAGAAAGGGCAAAAGCTCACCTAGCTGCCCCGAGGGCCCCACGGGCTTCGGGGCTAGGACCCTATTAAAACTCTTGTCTAACTCAGCCTCTGGGCAATAGAACTTTTTAGCCCGGCTTCTTTGGATGCCCTTTAGAGAAAAAGATTTTATCGTCTAAAAACTACCTAAGCGAAAGGCGCAAGGCGCAATGGTCTTTTTTGAGGGCCCGGGGGAGTTCCAGAGCGAGGGCGTATCCGAACTCTCAAACCCCCTCTATCGGAATTTATATTCCTATAAGCTAAAGTTTGCCGCCTGGTCGTGGTATCGCCCTTGGCCTGTTTATGGCGATGAAAATGACCTTGATAATCTCTATCCACCCGAACTTACCTCTGTCTTAGAAGAATTTAAGAGCCTTAAAGAATTAATCGAGCCTATTAATACTAAGCCAAGCCGCACTGCCAGGGCAAAAAACTTAGCTCTATCAAATAGGCTCGACGAACTTAAGCGCCTTTTAACCCTCCACAACCGAAGGGCTAGAGCCGATCATCTGGCTTTGGCTAGATGCCTAGGATTGGGCTGGGATAAATGGCTAATCTTTTTAGGAGAAAGCCTTGCTTTTTGGGAAGAGACCTGTGATACTCTCTCTTATTTGCTCTCTATCTTTAATCTTGGCGACTTAAGAGGCCTAAAGGTTAAAAATCTCAAGTTGGATTTTATTTCTTTTCTTGCCCACCCCTATCTCTATTCTAGCCTAGGTGAGCTTCTTAGCCCTGATAAGTCGAGCCAGCCGGCTAAGAGCCTAGAAAAATTAAATTTAAAAGTCCTAAAAGAACTCTCCCTCAAACTTATTTCGCCCTTAAACCAACTACGAAACGAGGCTTTAGGCCAGCTTATTAAAGGAGAAAGGCTTCTACGCTCTCAAAGCTCTCCCCAGATTTTATCAGCCCCAGCCCCACTAAAGGAGCTAACCGAACCTCTGCTAAAATCAAATTGCCTTTCCTATGGCCGCCATGATCCTGATGGAAGAGAAAAGCAAAAGTCCTCGAGGTTTCGCTTTATGGCCTCTTTAATTTTAGGAGCTACCGCGGCCATAATGGTCTATTGGTTATATCATAACCCCCCGGCACCGCCAAAAAACCTCCTGCACGCCTTTAACGGCCTAGAAATCCCTATTTCGGTCGAGTTTTCTGGCCTAACTAAAGCAATCGAGCCACAGCGGAGTCAGGTTTTTCCTTTTAACTCTAGGTCTATCAAACGACTTACGGCTAGGACCAAGCAGGGCCTAATAGAAATGGTAGTCGATTTTCCATCCCTCCGAGAAGGGGAAAAGTTGGCCTATAATGCGGCCGGGGCCTCACCCCTAATAGAGTGGAAAGCAATTTACGCTTCGGCCCCATCTTTGGATCCACCGGAGGAAAAGCGCTTAGGGGCCCCGAAAATTATTATGACCAAAGCTGATTTTATCTTTACTGATCCACCTCAAACCATTAAATTTATGGGCGATGAGCGCACAAGATTGGTCTTAACTGCGCTAACTAATCTCGATCCAGAGATTATGACCCAATTAGCCGGAAAGGACGCGACCAGTCTAATAGAGGCTAGAGCCCGCTTTGGGCCGCCCGACTCAGTTAGCACAGCCCAATGGCTAAAGCTATTGTTCGATTTTAGTCTAAAGCCTTTCGAAATCTTAGAAGCCCGTCTTAAAGATTATCCTTTATGCGTCCCTTCTATAGAGAGCTATCTAAATCATTCATCCGACGAAAAACGAGCACAACGCTGCGAAATTATCAAAGAGCTTACGACCCAACTGAGCCCAGGACCTCGAGAAAAATATCTGGCCAGCCTCTGCTCCCAATATCAAGAAGAGCTAGAAGCCGACGAGATAATTTATTAACTTTATCTAACGAGATTGTCCTAAAATACTCCTTGGAGGTCGCATAAATGCTAAATCTTTTTAGTTAAAGACCATATGTTCAATACTCGGCTTAATTCGTGCCAATAATTTTCGTTAAAATTTAAACTAAGCAATGGGGACTCACAATTCCTTGATGTAGGCATTTGGCTTTGCAATGGATGGAACTCCCCTTGTGTTTTTGTTTGCCAAGAGCTTTCGCTGTCCGCTATCTGTCTTAAAATAAAACAGATTTTTCCCCCAGATTAACCTCATAGCTGAAGGCCATATGAACTCTCTCTCGTCTAAATATTTTAATACCACTGGCCCTTGCCTACCGCAAAAACACTACCTGCTCCCTGTTCTGCCGCGATTGCCTGACGCTGATATAATGATTGAACGTAAATTTTATTTCATCCTCCATGCCCCGAGGCAATCTGGAAAGACTACTTTTATAAAATTTCTAACTGACAAAATTAACGCTCAAGGTCAAAGATATGCCTTATCGTGCTCTCTTGCGGGTTTAAG
>JAITQT010000439.1 GCA_031288745.1 Deltaproteobacteria bacterium | reverse complement strand
TGGGCCCATTTGACTTTTTTTTTTAACATCGGGTAGAATTTAGCTTCCCGCTAGGCCTTTTTACCTTGGTTTACAAGCCAAATTTTCTTTTTTTAACTTCGCGCGACTTATTTTTTCAGCCTATAATTGCCGCCTTTAGGTCACAATTTTAGTCGCTCAGGTAATAATCCCATGACCGCCAAATCGTCTTTAACCCCCAACCTACCAGGCGATATTAACGCCAAACCGCCTTTAATATCAGTTACTTTTCTAACCTTCCTATCTATTAGTTTTTTTGTTTTTTTTGGGCTCGACATGCTCTTACCCACCCTCTCTCTCTATTTAGATTCCAAAAGTTGCTCTAAAGAAGAAATTGGCTTAATATTTTCCTCTTTCACCGTCTCCGCTGTCCTTAGCCGTATCATGGCCACCCGCCTTAGTTGGAGATTTGGGGCTACTAGAGTCTATCGCTTCGGGCTATTTATTGGTTTTTTAGCCATCCTTTTGTTCTTCGTTTTCCCTCATAAACTAGTTTATCTCCTAGCCAGATTAACCCACGGGGCTGGGGCGGGCCTCACCTCCACTCTGATGATCTCCATGGCCGCCCAAACCCTACCGCCTCAACGCTTAGCCGAGGGCTTAGGTTATCTGGGGCTAGGCTCCACCGTGGCCCTAGCCTTAGGCCCTCTGGCTGGCTTATGGCTCGCAAATAACCTTGGTTACGAAATAATGTTTATGTCCGTCTCTTCGTGTTATGCGGTGGGCCTACTAATTAGTCTTATTCTCCCCAATATTAAACTCGCCTCCGATCTTAAACCTATTCCCAAGGGCCTAGGCTCTTTTTGGGAGCCTAAAGCCATTCCAGCTGGCCTTATAACCATTCTTTTTGGTTGCATGACTTGCGCGGTGTCGGCTTATCTAGCTATATATTTTCAAGAGTATAATCTTCCCAGTGCGGCTGGTTTTTTTGTGGTATCAACCATAGGCACCTGTTTGGCTAGAGTAACCACAGGGAGAATTTTCGATCGCTTTGGCCATTTCTTCGTTATCCCTCCGGCCGCAGGGGTCATGGCCTTAACCCTCTTGGCCCTTATTTTTATGCCTCACCCACCCTACATGTATTTTATAGCCGTTATCTACGGTTTAGCTATGGGCTCTTTATTTCCTTCCTTCCAGGTCCTAACGTTGTCCTCAGCCCCGGCCGAGCGCCGGACCGTAGCCACGGCCGTTTTCTTTAATGGTTTTGATATCGGCATGGGCTTTGGCACGTTCATCATGGGCCTTTTGGCAGGCTATTTCCAAACCTACCTGGCCGTCTTTCCCGCAGCCTTGGTTTTCCTCTTGGCCATGCTCATCTACTACTTTTGGCACTACTTAAGTCAAAAAAAATAACTGGTCTAAAAATTATTTTGGCCATCAAAGACAGCCTTTTTTAAGGTCTTGTTACAATATATGTAACCGTTCACCAAGTCTTTTTTTTCCCACGTTGCGGCTGGTAGCGACTTTCGAGTTGTAATTAAGTTTGATCAAACGGAAAAAACCCAGTTATTTTCTTTTTGACTAATTTTTAACACAAGATGTTGAGTTTTATATTTTAAAATATCCTTGTATATTGTACCAAAAGTAGCTCCTTACTTTAAAAACAGGGTTTTTTCTGTACGATCAATATTTATCAAAATTAAAATCGTCGTTTGAAAATTAAAAGGTTTAGTTAATGCCTTTTTACTTATATTAAAGAAAATTTTAATTAAATATACTAAATTTTAATAATTTATGAAGACGGCTGATTTTAAAAAAATTTTAAAGTCTGCTGCGGCAGGTTGCTTTAATTTTTCATAAAATTTTTTGCAACTTTTTTAGTGGCGACTAGTTAGTTTATGAATTCTATAGAAGTTGCTATTTTAATGTGTACATACAATGGTGTTCCGTTTTTACGAGAACAGCTTAATTCAATTAAGAACCAAACCTTTCATAATTGGTGTTTGTGGGTTTCGGATGATGGTTCCAGCGATGAAACCTTAGAAATATTAAAAAAATGGGCTAAAGAAATCGGACAGGACCGAGTTAAGATTTTATCAGGACCTAAACTCGGTTTTTGTCAAAATTTTCTGTCGTTAACGGCTAATTCTGATATACGGGCTGATATTTTCTTTTGGTCGGATCAGGATGACATCTGGTTACCGAAGAAAATAGAGAGAGCTATTAATGTAATCAAATCAGTTGATTCGGAGAAGGCAGTTTTATATGGCGGAAGGACAATACTGGTAGATAGAAATAATCAAGAATACGGTTTTTCGCCACTATTCAATCTTCACCCACCTTCTCTAGAAAATGCTCTTCTTCAAAACTTAGCTGGTGGTAACACCATAGCTTTTAATCAAAAGGCTAGATATTTGATTACCCTGGGTTTAGGATTCCCTCTTGTCTCGCATGATTGGTGGGCCTATTTAGTGATCTGCGGTTGTGGAGGCATGTTGTTTTATGATGAAATTCCTATGGTGCGTTACAGGCAGCACGGACGGAATTTGATCGGATCGAACATCAGTTTAAGCGCTAAGTTGAAAAGGTTTAATTGTTTGCTCAATAAGAGATTTAAACATTGGGTACTCCAAAATATTAATGCTTTAGATTATGCGAAGCCCTATCTTACATCATCGAATCGTAATTTATTAGAAAATTTTAATAAATTAAGAAAGTCTAGAAATTTTTTTGAACGTTACAAATTACTAAAAATAACAAATGTACATTGCCAAAAATTTATGCAAAGTATTATATTAAAAATTGCTCTTTTGCTAAAAATAATTTAAATTTATATAAATCTTAATTTTATATAGTAGGGTAGAGTACTGGCGCGGTAGCTTCCGCTCCGTTTCCAGTGCCCCCCGTCAAACCGGGCGTGCGGAGTTGCTGCACCCGGCTTTCATCCAGTCTTTCTTATCACCGCACACGAAAAGGCCTTCTTTCAGGGACATTGAAAAGGGGACACTCCCTATCCC
>JAITQT010000434.1 GCA_031288745.1 Deltaproteobacteria bacterium | reverse complement strand
CCCTTTCTATGAGCTGACTTTCAATTTGAGGTTTTCTTTGATTTCTTCCGGGCTATTGCTTTCCCCAGACATGTCGAGATTAACCACAGGGTATCTTTGGGTAAAATCGTAATCGGTTTGGCTAATACATAAACCTGCGAATAACCCCTGAGGTGGGCCGTTAGGGTCAGTGGGGCCACTAAAAAGGGCCTCGAAAGTGCTTAACAGTAAGGATTTTCCAAACCTGCGAGGCCTCGAAAGAAAATAGGCCTTACCTTTGGAAACAGCGTCGTAGACGTATTTAGTTTTGTCGACATAAACGTAACCGCCCTTTATAATATCTTGAAAAATCTGTAGGCCAAGGGGTATTTTTTTCATGATTGAGGACCTCGTCAAAAGGCTGAAAGGTATTAAAGACTCTTTACGCTCTAAATAAATATTATCAAACTTGGCTTCATTTTGACAGTAAAACTCCCAATTAGGCTTCTGTCTCGCCTCACTGCGCTTTTTTTTAACAGGAAGGAGGGTTTAACTCACCAAACTTTCCTAAATAGCCTCCGATAGTCCTATACACACCCTCGATTTAAGCTAGGGGGCGAATATCTTTGGTCTAAAACATTCTCCGATCGTAGCTAGTCTCCTTGCTTTCAGAGGTCAAAGCTTAAGTTATTACGAGTCATTAATACTTTCACCCGAGTTTTGGAGGTAGGAAAAAGACTAGAGTTAAACTCTTTAAAAAAACCTAAAACGTCAATGGGATTTAGGACCTTAGTCTTACCGTCCCAACTATAACCAAAGTACCAAGTAAGCATAAGTTTTCGAAGATTAGCTAACGTAGCCCGAGGTGGCATAACGCCGTTTTCTTTAAATTTTTGCAACGCTTTAGTTAACCACTCTCCGAAACAATCGTCAAATTCATCTATGGTAAAGGCACAAACGCCAGCGAAATTCTCGTCTAAAATCAAATCGTCGAGTTGATTGAGTCCGGCGGATAAGCCCATTAAAGCGTAACAGGTCACACCGGTCACATAGACGAAACGAAGGTACTTGTCGCAGGATTTTAGTTTAGCGTTAAAATCCCTCAAGACCTCTCGGTTATCTTGCGCTAGCTCAATTTTCCTTAGATTATTGGTTACCGGCGAGTCGTACTCGTCAATAAGAACGACTACCCTTGTCTAATATTTGTCGCTCAAAGCCTCTATGAAGGTTATACAACATATCGCTCGATGTTGGGTCGCTAATCTTTAGTTTCTCTCTCCTAGCAATAGTGAGCAATATGCTCATAAGGCTTTTTTCGAGAGTTTCGGGACTGTCGCTTTGGCCGGACATGTCGAGATTAACCACAGGGTATCTTTGAGTAAAATTGTAATTGGTTTGGCTAATCCATAGACCTGAGAATAACCCTTGAGGGAGGAGGAATGCCAACCATTATTAGGCCATATCTTCAGCCGAGTGGGAAGTGGAAAACAAGCTCTTGAAGAGGCCTTGTGAAAGATTACTGCCCAAGAGACAAAATTAGGCCACCTGGAATGACAATCGGCGAAGAGGTTTTTTTTCCGTTCGATCATATTTGACAAACTTAGCCAGTTCATATATATTTTTCAAATCACAAATTTGTCGTCTGTGCCGGTGGAGGTTAGGCCCTCTATCAATATCTAAAGGTTGATCTCTTATAGAGTTTTTAAGGTCGCCCTGTAATGTTATAACTTTGTTCTATTATTTTTTTATAGTTATACCAGGACCGAAAACATTTGCCGCGCCATAGCACCTCCCGCTGCCATCTGCCTTTAAGGGAAAAGTTGAAACCGGCAAATCATTTCAGTCGTCAGCATAGTCTTTCGCCAAACGTTATTAATGGTGCTCTATGGTTTTTAACTCCCTTCATTTAGCCATAATTGTTTTTCTGGTAGCCGCAGCTATCTTCGCCGTCTCCCCTTTGGTCATCGCGGCCCTGATCGCCCCCAGAAACCGAGGCGGCGATTACAAAATGCCCTACGAATGCGGCGTAAAACCCTTAGGCCGTGCCTGGGATCATTTTGGCTTTAACTACCACGTCTACGCCCTTATTTTCATTGCCTTTGACGTGGATATCCTTTACCTCTACCCAGTCGGCGTTAGCTATCGTAACCTTTTCGGGTGGTTGCCTTTGGCCGAGTTGACCTTTTTTCTCTTCTTCGTTTTACTAGCTGTTCTTTACTTTAACGCCAAGGGGGTTTTTCAATGGCCACGCCGGATCCAATCTTAAGTTTGCCCCCGGGCCTTGAGGCGGCTAAAAGCGAAGTTTTGCCACCTCTAATAAATATTAAGCCCATCAATTGGTTCTTCGACCTTAACCGGGCCATGTCGCTTTGGCCTGTTACCTTTGGCTTAGCTTGCTGCGCCATTGAAATGATGTCTGTTTCCATGGCCCGCTTCGATATGGCCCGCTTCGGGGCTGAGGTCTTTAGGCCCTCGATTCGTCAAGCCGATCTTATGATGGTCACGGGTACGGTAACCAGAAAATTGGCCCCGACCGTGGTTAGGCTTTACGAGCAAATGCCCGCCCCAAAATACGTGATGGCCTGTGGCAACTGCGCTATTAGCGGCGGACCCTTTAAATTTGAGGGTCAATACGGCGTAGTGGAGGGCGTGGACCAACTCCTACCAGTAGACGTCTACGTGCCCGGTTGCCCGCCAAGGCCTGAGGCCATTTTAGAGGGACTCTTCTTTATTCAAGAAAAATTAACCTCTCGCCGTTGGTGGCCTAAACCTCAAGAACTTCCGCCCGATCCCGCCCCTGCGGCTAAAGGCAAAAAATAGGTTTTCTTTCTAAACCAAGCGCTCATATGACCTCTTTTTTAGACTAAACTTTAAAAATCTTTGCTAGCAGCTAAACCTAGAATTCAATTGGCGAGAAAATAGATGACCGAGATTGAAAAACTAATCCAACGCTTTAAACAAGCCGGAGCCTACGTCATTTCTAACCACAACTTTAAAAAAGAAGGGCTAACCGTATCTGCGGTCATTGACGCCTCCCAACTTAAGACCCTGGCTAAGGATCTTTATCGGCAAGGCTATAGTCTTCTCGATCTCTCTACATTAGAAGTGAAAGAGGGTTTTTTACTGACCTATCATTTCGATAAGTTTGAAAAACCCGGCCGCATAGCCTTAAGAGTGCTCCTAGAAGGCCCCGGGCCTATTGCGCCCAGTCTTTATGAAATCTTCCAAGGGGCCGAGTGGCACGAGCGCGAAAGCCACGACTTTTTTGGTGTCAAATTCGCCGGGAACCCTAATTTAATCCCTTTGCTTTTACCCGATGATTTTCAAGCCCCCCCACCTTTAAGGAAAAACCCTGAGAGTTTGACCTCCCTAGCCGCCCTTAAGCTCTTTGGCAGTTATGAAATCCTCTCTAGTCGTTGGGAAACGATAATAAATTCAAAAGTAGAAAATATAAGCTAATTAATTTTAAATATATATATTTAATTGTAGATAGTTTTGCTTTCCTTATTTTAGTTAATCCAAGCAGGGCTTTTGGCGAGGAAGAATATGAATGCCTCTAATTTCATAAACCCCTTTTCCATTAGAGAGGATGAAGGCTCATTTGCTGGCGACTTTTACACTCGAAATTTCGAGCGCCAGGCCCGAAAAGACTCTATAATCTTAAACCTAGGCCCGCAACACCCCTCCACTCACGGAGTGTTAAGAGTTTTAGTTGAGTTAGACGGCGAATACGTGCTACGGGCCGAACCTGTGCTAGGCTACCTTCACCGCATGCACGATAAAATGGGCGAGGTTAAGACCCCCTACCAGTACCTCCCCAACATGGGCCGAGTCGATTACCTTCACCCTATTGCTTGGAATTGGGCCTTTGTCGGCGCAGTCGAACGCTTAGCCAGTATTGAGCCGCCGAAGAGAGCCGAGTACTTAAGAATTATTAGCTGCGAATTAAATCGTATCTCCTCCCATCTTTTATGGTGGGGGGCCTTCGTTTTAGATCTTGGCGGGGTCACTCCCATCCTCTACGCCTTTGAAGAGAGGGAGATGATTAACGATATTTTACAAATTATTACTGGCTCCAGATTAACCATGAGTTATTTTCGCTTCGGCGGGGTTTGCGCCGATTGCGACTCACGCTTTATTAAGTTAACCAAAGATTTTATCCCCTACTTAAGAGAGCGCCTTAAAATATATAAGGCCTTGGTTACAGATAACATTATTTTAAGGCGGCGCTTAGAGGGCGTGGGCCCGATGGATACTGATATTTGCCTTCGCTATGGGGCGACCGGCCCGGTTTTACGGGCCTCAGGTCTATCAAGCGACACAAGGCGCAACATACCCTACTCTCTTTACGATAATTTTGAGTTCGCTATCCCCGCCGGGCCCTCAAACGATTGTTTTGGCCGCTATTTAATAAGGCTTTTTGAAATAGAAACCAGTCTTCAAATTATTGAGCAGGCCATCGAATCGCTTCCTGACGGTCCAATTTTAATTGACAAAGCCCCTAAAGCCAACTATAAGCTCCCGGCTGGGGAAAGCTACTTTGCCGTCGAAGGAGCTAGAGGCCAAATCGGGGTGCACCTCGTTAGCGACGGAGGCAAAAATCCCTATAGGGTTAAGCTCAGATCCCCCGGCTTTAGTAACCTTTCTCTTTTCGCCGAAGCGGCCAAAGGCACTTTATTAGCCGACGCCATCGCTATTTTAGGCAGCCTCGATCTGGTCATTCCAGAAGTGGATCGCTAAGATCGCTTTTGCTCTAAAACCTAAACCGCGGAGTTTTTAGGTCATGGATCTCTCCATAGTCAGTTTCGTGCAAATAATCGTCTCGGTTTTACTGGTCATCGCCCTGATGGTCGCTAACGCCGTGGTCATGGTCTATATAGAGCGTAAGATGGCCGGTTTTATCCAGCGGCGCCCCGGCCCTTACGAGGTCGGCCCCTACGGTACTATCCAAGCCGTTTGCGACTCGATGAAACTCTTGGCTAAACAAGTCTTCGTGCCGGGTAACGTCGACTGGCTCCTCTATTTTCTGGCACCTGTGACGGCCTTTTTGCCAGTCTTATTACTCTATCTTCCCATTCCCTTCGGACCTTATTTAACGGCCATGAACGTTGACGATGGGATTTTACTCATTTTAGCCTTCGCCGGACTAGGGGTGGTTAGTAATCTTTTAGCCGGCTGGGCCTCGAATAACAAGTACGGCGTCTTGGGCGCGGCTAGGGCCGTCTCTCAATCGGTGGCCTACGAAATCCCCATGATTATGGCCTTATTGTCGGTCGTCTTTCTAACTGGCTCTTTAAACCTAACCGAAATTGTCGATAGCCAAGGGTCTTGGCCTTGGCAGTGGAATATCTTTGCTCAGCCCTTCGCCTTTTTTATCTACCTCGTCTCTTTAATAGGAGAAACCAATAGAGCGCCCTTTGATTTACCAGAGGCTGAAAGCGAACTTACGGCCGGCTTTCACACCGAATATTCGGGCATGGGCTTTGCCTTATTTTTCCTCTCCGAATACGCCAACATGCTCTTGGTCTCCTTTGTTTGCGCCACTTTTTTCCTTGGTGGCTGGAAAGGCCCCTTCCTAGATGGCTTTTGGTGGACTTTCATTAAAGCCTACGCCATTATGGTCTTTATGGTTTGGATTCGCTGGACCTTCCCCAGGGTGCGCTTTGATCAGCTTTTAAATATAAATTGGAAATGGCTGCTACCATTATCCATTTTAAATCTATGGCTAACAGCGGCTATTCTTAAAATACTCTCTAAAATTTATTAATATTATAATTATTTATATAAATATAAAAATATTTAATCTAATCTCTATCAAATAGGCTGGCTCTCTTTTTTAGCCCGTCTCTGGATGTCAATTATGATTCGAGCTGTGTGGGATAATATTAAAGGCCTTTATAGTCTTATAGTGGGTCTTTCTATTACCGCGAGGTTTCTCTTTAGCCCCCAAAAGACTGTCCACTACCCTAGAAAAGTAGTTGATCCAGAAAGCCTTTCTTCTTTTAGGGGCCCGTTGGAGCTAACTCCTGCGGCCGATAATAGCGCCCAATCTCGCTGCATTAGCTGCCAAGCCTGCGTTAGGGCCTGTCCGGGCCATTGTTTAACGGTGGTTAAGGGGCAAGGTAAGGCCCCTATCGTTTGGACCTACAACTTTACCCTCTGCTGTCTTTGCGCAGCCTGCGTCGAATCGTGCCCCACGGGTGCCTTAAGATTTTCCCACAAGGTCTATATGGTCGCGTCTAGCCGCCAAGAAATGGTCTTAGACTTACTCTCCGATCTAGAAAAAAACGCCGCAGTCGCTAATGACTAGAGATTAAAACCAATGGCCCTATAAACTAATTTAGGCCCAGACTAAGAAAAATAGAGAGTAAGAGCGAATACAGAGGAAGATTATGAATCAAATAATCGAAACTATATTAGGTTTCCTTAAAAGCCCCCTAAACGCTTTAGATGAAAGCCTATCCCAATCGCTGCCCGACCAAAGTTATGCGGCTTTAGCCGCCTTCGCCTTTTACTGCTTAGTCGTTTTAGCTGGAGGCTTAACGGCCGTCTTATCAAGAAACCTTGTTCGGGCCATGATGGGCCTAATTTTGACTTTTTTGGGCGTGGCTGGCTTTTATTTACTCCTCGCCTGCCCTTTTCTAGCCTTCATGCAGCTTCTTATCTACGTGGGGGCGGTCTGTGTCTTAGTCTTTTTCGCTGTCATGCTCACTAAAAACTCGGCCGTAGGGCAAGAGCAAAACTTACCTAGTCTTAGTCATATAATCCTAGGCTTTTTGGCCGGGTTAGCCCCTTTGGCTATCTTAACGCCCATGATTATAAAACATGCCCCAAATTATCAAATTACGCCCGAACCTACCAAAACTAGCCTTTTGGGTCGGGGACTTCTCTCTTCCGACGTGGTCCCCTTTGAGCTTATCTCTATCATCCTTTTGGTGGCTATGGCCGGGGCCGTCTTTTTAGTCTGGCGCAAGAAGCCCGACAAGAAGCCCAATTAGGAGCAAAAGCCTATGAGCGCGTTAACTCTTTTTTTCTTAGCTAGCCTTCTTCTCTTAGCCCTGGGTTTAGTGGGCCTAATTACCAGAAGGACCTTGGTCGGTTTATTAATTAGCGTTGAACTTATGCTCAACGGGGCTGGCCTTTCTATTGTAGCCGCTGCAAAGCTCACCCCCTCCTCCGACATCCACGGCCAGCTCTCCGCCCTCTTTGTCATGGGTTTGGCCGCAGCCGAGGCTACTTTAGTGCTAGCCATGATCATAGTGGTCCAAAAACGTTTTGGCCAAGTTACGACCGAAGAAATCTCTAGTATTAACCCTAAAACTGATAAAATTATTTAAAATATTATCTTTTTGTTATTTAACTCGACCACAGCCGTTTAATTAGCCCCAAAGGCCGCCGTTTTTCCCTCGGCTAATCAATCTTAAAGAAACGGCGCAAAGCATCGTCAACCGCCTCCGATTATCATCGGAGGTTTCCTGTGAGAATTTATATGACCGTAATTGATACCTGGAAGGTAGCTTGGCCACTGGCCATTACGTTTTTAGCCCCCTTTGCCGTTTTATTAACCTCTCGGCGACAAAACATAAGGGAGGCCGTTAGCGCCCTAGCCGGTACTTTCACGGCTATTATTATGCTCTCCTTCGCCCCTTCCGTGCTTAACGGAGTCGTTTACCGCTTAGAACTCTTTACCCTTCTGCCTGGTCTTAAAGTTAGCTTTGCTATTGACGGCTTAGGCTTTATTTTCGCCTTTATCGCCCCGTTTTTGTGGATTTTCGCTACAAGTTACAACGTGGGCTATATGCGCAGCTTAAATGAGCACGCCCAAACTAGGTATTACTTTTGCTTTGCTGTGGCTATCTTTGGGGCCGTAGGCGTGGCCTTGGCCGCCAATGTCTTTACTCTCTATCTCTTCTACGAAATCATCTCTGTTTTTACCTATCCTCTAGTCGCGCATCACCAGGACGAGGAGGGTTTTTACGGGGCTAGAAAATATCTAGTCTACTTAATGGGGACCTCTAAGCTTTTTTTGCTGCCGGCCATGATCCTAACCTACGTCTTGTGCGGAACCTTAGATTTTCCTTTGGGGAACATTAAAACCGGTATATTCCCCCCAGAAGTAGTAACAACTCACCCAAATTTAGTGCGCTTAACTTATGTCTTATTTATCGCAGGTCTAGCTAAAGCCGCCTTAATGCCTCTTCACAACTGGCTACCTTCGGCCATGGTCGCCCCCACCCCTGTTTCGGCCTTACTACACGCAGTGGCCGTGGTTAAAGCGGGAGTCTTTTCAGTAAGCCGAATTATCCTCTCCGGCTTTGGTACGGAAAACATGACCTCTTTAGGCCTCTCTCTCCCCACCGCTTATCTGGCCGCCTTTACTATCGTAGTCGCCTCTCTGATAGCTCTTACTAAAGACGATATAAAAGCTAGACTGGCCTACTCCACCGTTTCTCAGCTTAGTTACGTAATTATAGGAGTAGCCTTAGCCGCCCCCTTGGCCGTCCAAGGAGGGCTAATGCATATTGGGCACCATGCCTTTTCTAAAATCACCCTATTTTTTGGGGCTGGGGCTATTTATGTAGCTAGCCACCTTAAATCCATAAAAAAGATGAACGGCTTGGGGCGGCGCATGCCTTGGACCTTTGGTGCCTTTGGCTTAGCTAGCTTATCAATGATAGGCGTCCCCCCGGTCTGCGGCTTTGTCTCTAAATGGTATCTACTTAATGGGGCCTTAGACCAGGGCCAATTAATTTTATTAATCGCCCTTCTTTTTTCTTCTATCCTCAACGCCGGATATTTTGTGCCCATCTTTTACCGAGCCTTCTTTTTACCACCGGAACCGGACGTTAATATTGAAAAATATTCCGAGGCCCCTTTATCCATGGTCGTGCCTTTGGTCCTGACTTCTTTAGTTTCGGTTCTCTTAGGTATATATCCAAAAATATTTCACTCTTTTATTAAGATTTTCGGCCAATATTAAAAAAAGGATCGCTTATGTCTCTAAACGACAACAAAAGCCTCCTGGGGGCCTTTCTGGCTGACCAGCTTTCGGCCGAGCGCCTTAGGACTTGGCGGATAATTTTTTTTCTCTTACTAGCTTTAATCGCCCTAATGAGCCTAATAATTAAAAACCTCCATCCGCATTTTGGCTTTGACGCCTACCCTTTCTTTTGGCCTATTTTTGGCCTGGTGGTGGGGTTAGTTCTTATTTTCGTGGTTAAAAAAATCATTCAGCCTATTATAAAAAGAACCGAGGACCATTATGGCGACCTCTAATTTTTACCACCCGTCGGTAGCCTTCCTCATGATGGCCGTAGTGCTGCCCTTTCTACCGGGTAATCGCCGATGGAAGTGGCTCTTGTTGCTCCCGCCCCTGGCCGCACTCTACGCCTCCTTTACCAACGGCCTTGGCGATCACTTATCTCTCAACTGGCTAGATCTTACCCTCCAAGTTGGGCGAGTCGACGAGCTATCTCGGGTTTTTACCCAGGTCTTCGCCTTCATGAGCCTTGCTGGCATAATCTTTTCTCTCCACGTAAACGACAAGGCCCAGCACGTTTCTTCGCTCCTCTACGTGGCCGGTGGCTTTGGCTGTTTGATGGCCGCCGACTACTTAAGTCTATTTCTCTTTTGGGAAATCATGACTGTGGCTGGGACCTTACTGGTTATGCTCAACCGCACTAGAGAATCGGTCTTAGCCTCCTTTCGCTACTTTCTCTTTCACATCTTTGGCGGCTTAATGCTTTTAGGCGGCATAGTGCTTAAGTACCAGGCTACTAAATCTTTTGAATTTGGCCCGATTGCCTTTAACGGGGCCACTTATGCTGATTGGTTAATTTTACTTGGCTTTTGCGTTAACGCCGCCGTTGTCCCCCTCCACGCTTGGCTACCCGACGCCTACCCCAGGGGCACGGTGACCGGCTCGGTCTTTTTGTGCGCTTACACTACTAAGACAGCCGTTTACGTTTTGGCTAGGGCCTTTCCCGGTTGGGATATTTTAGCCATAGCCGGGGCGGTCATGGCTGTCTACGGCGTTATCTTCGCTTCTATGGAAAATAACGCACGCCGTATCCTTTCTTACCACATCGTCTCCCAGGTCGGCTACATGGTGGCCGGGATCGGAGTGGGTGCCTATATGACCTTAAACGGGGCCTGCGCCCACGCCTACGCCCACATCCTCTATAAAGGCTTATTATTTATGAGCGTGGGCACTCTCTTATATACGGCCGGAACTCAAAAACTAGACGAGTTGGGTGGTCTGGCCTCAAGACGTCCGTGGATCATGGTCTTTTATATGGTCGCGGCCCTATCTATATCAGGAATGCCCTTATTTAACGGCTTTATCTCTAAGACCATGACCATCGCCGGGGTGGCCCAAGAGCACCGCCTCTTTGTGGCCTTAGCTTTGGAGCTAGCGGCTGTGGGAACTTTCGTTTCTGTTGGCTTAAAGCTACCTTATTTTGCTTTTTGGGGCGGCAAAAAAGTCGATCCCAACCGGCCGTTAAAACCGGTGCCGCTTAATATGTACGTTGGCATGGCCATACTAGCCATTTTATGCCTAGCCCAAGGCGTCTATCCTAAGATGCTCTATCAGTTTTTGCCTTACCAAGAAGCGGTTACTCAGTATCATCCCTGGACCGCTTGGAACGTTATTCAGGCACTATCGTTACTAAGCTTTTCCGGTTTAGCCTTCTATATAATGCGTAAGGTCATCGAGCCCCACAAAGCCTTAAACCTTGATTTTGATTGGTTCTATAGACTAGCCGGCAAGGCCTTAGTCTTTTTAGTTAGTCGTCCGCTAGCCTTTTTCGACTCCATTTGGTCGGAATTTTGGAACTTTGCCGCTCTTCGTCTCTTAAAAGCTCTAGCTGCCTTAGCCGCCATATTCGATCGTAAAGTTATCGACGAGGTGGTTGATGGGACAGCCTTGAGCTTTAAAGACTTTGGTAATGGAGCGGCTTCAATACAAAGTGGACGCCTTCAAACCTATTTGGGTTTGATGGTTATCATAGCCCTAGCGATTTTCGCCCTATTTTGGTACTGGCTATAATTATCCGCCCCTAAAATTTAGGAGCGTAAATTAGTGGAAACTCTATAATGGACCTTACTAATTGCTATCCGGTCTTAACCGTCCTCGCTTTCTGGCCCCTGGCTGCGGCTTTGCTATTGGCCCCGGTCAAAAGCGAAAAAGGGGTGCGTGCGGTAACTTTAATAGCCTCTTTAATCGAAGTGGCCCTGGCCGCCCCTCTTTTAAGCTTTCAAAAGCAAGCTGGCTTTCAGTTTGTAGAAACTTGCGACTGGGTCCCTTCCTGGGGACTAACCTACGCCATGGGCATAGACGGTATAAGCGTTTTGATGATCTGGCTCTCTATTTTTACCCTACCTCTGTGTGTCTTGTGCTCTTGGACTTATATTGGGCGAAGGGTTAAAGAGTTTCACGTCTGCTTACTTTTGATGACCACCGCTTGCGTAGGTGTTTTTTCTGCTCTAGATCTGGTCCTCTTTTACGTTTTCTGGGAAGCTCTTCTCATTCCCATGTATTTGATGATTGCCATCTGGGGCGGAGACGAAAAGCGCTACGCCTCCATTAAGTTCTTTCTCTATACCTTAGCCGGCTCGACCTTACTACTGGTGGCTATCGTGGCCTTAAGGATAGTTGGAGGCACCTTTTCTATTCCCCAATTAATGAAACAAAACTTCTCCTTTGATTTTCAATATTGGATCTTTTTAGCCTTTTTTATCGCCTTTGCCATCAAAGTACCCATGTTTCCCTTTCACACCTGGCTCCCCGCCGCCCACGTCCAGGCACCTTCGGCTGGGTCCGTCATCTTGGCCGCAGTCTTATTAAAGATGGGCACTTACGGTTTTTTAAGGTTCTCTCTACCCCTAGCCCCAGAGGCCTCAATTCATTTCGCCCCCATGATGATTGCCGTAAGCGTAGCCTCCATCCTCTACGGTGGGGCGGTAGCTTTAGGTCAAAAGGACATAAAAAAACTTATCGCTTACTCTTCCGTGGCTCACATGGGTTTTGTGACCTTAGGCATCTTCTTATTTAGCCAAAACGGCGTGGAAGGGGCAATTTTACAGATGCTTAACCACGGCATAATCACCGGGGCCATGTTTATGCTCATTGGGGCTATTTACGAGCGAAGCCATAGCCGAGAAATCTCCAATAACCTTGGCCTTGGCAAATATCTCCCCGCCTTTATGTTTTTCTGGGGCCTCTTTGGGCTAGCCTCCTTTGGCTTTCCCGGGACTAACGGCTTTGTGGGTGAGTTTATGGTTATCTTAGCGGCCTTTGACTCAAAAATCTCTTTAGGCTTAATAGTAATCCCAGGGGCCTTACTTGCAGCGGCCTATATACTAAAGGTCACTCTAAAAATGGCCTGGGGGCAACCAGCCTCTCCCGCTGGGAAAAACTGGCCTGATTTAAAGAAAAAAGAGTGGGCCTATTTAGCCCTTCCGGCG
>JAITQT010000299.1 GCA_031288745.1 Deltaproteobacteria bacterium | reverse complement strand
CCTCCTAAAAGAGGACTTTACATCCCATGCTCACAACATTTTGTTACCTCCACATCGTATGGGATTGCTACCGGCTGGAACAGCAGTAAAAGTTGCCGGACGAGGAGTTTCACCTCGCTTAGCGAATGCACCTTTCCACGGCGCACACATAATCATAAAATAATCGCGCCTTAAGGGTATTTAAGACCCCTAAGGCGCATTAAAAAATTTAGGGTTAGTTTGGGTTAATTAATAGGGCATAAATTCTTGGTATTCTTTTTCTATCATTGAGGCCTCGTTATAGCGCCCTGATTTTTTAAGGCACTTTATAAGGCGCTTGGCCGCCTTAAGGCGATTGCGAATAAGCTTTGGGCTTTCGCCCATTTTACTTAAATTAAAATAGAGATTTAAAGCTTCTTCCACATAACCTTGGGCCTCGTAGGCGTACATCAAACTGACCGCAGCCTTGGCCCGGCACTCGACTATGCGCGGCTCGTTACCTAAAGTGGAGATGGCCTCGTAAATTAACTTAGCCTCGTCTATCCTTTTAGCCAGACCTAAACTTTGAACTAGGCTTTGAGAGGCGCGGGCTAGGAGATAGCCATATTTTTCTGGAGGACTAAGCTTTTTAATATCAGAGTAAAGGTCTTCTAAGAGATCGAGATTTTTAGTGCCGTGGGAAAGATTCATCAAGCTTAACACGGCCCTAGCCCTATAGGAATCTATCTTATCGTTAACCGGTAACTTGGAAAAAGACTTATAGATGCCAACCGACATCTTAACTCGTCCGCTGAGCCAAGCCTTAGTTAGAAGATGAACCCCGGCCTGGGCAGCGTCTTGAGTAACCTCGGGACGAGAGTTCAAAGTTAGCATGGTTCTATAGACTTCCTCGGCTTGCTTAAGTGCTCCGGCATCGGTATAGTCGTAGACTAAATTAAAGGCGGCTTTGCCTAATAAATCTATAGGGTGCAGATTTTCTTCCGGATTTTCCGAGTCGCTGTGGCGAGAGATCACGTCCATGTAAGCCCCAGCCCCACCAAAGGGGGAATCGGAGACGTCTTCGTTGTGTGAGGAGAGTTCGGGGTGACGCAAGGGGTCGGTTTCAATATCACCGCCATTTTTAATAAACTCGTTAACCACACCTAAAAGAGTGTTAAAGTAATCTCTAGCTTGATCTCTGCGGCCATTATCACCGCAAAAATGGACTAAGTTAACCATGGCCTTGGCCCACTCGACTAAAACCGGGCGGCTAAGAGGAAACGAATTAAAGCCCGCATAAATCTTTAAGGCCGTAGACATTTGACCTTCTTGAAGAAACTCAGTCACCAAACAAAAGGCAGCCCTGGCTCTAACGAAAACGACCCTAGATAAGTCGCCTAATTTGGCCCGGGAATAAAAAGTTTGGATAGCGTCGGAGTAGCGCTTAGCCCTAAAATAGCCGGTCATCAAATTATGGGCTGCTTCAGCCCTTGATTCGGCTAGGGCTTGATTGTCGCCCAATAAATCCATCGAAGCGTAAAGAGTCTCAGCTTCCTTAATTTTTCTAGCTGCGCAATAATCACTCATTAAATTTACAGTGGCTTTGGCCCTAACGGCCAAAATGGGCTCTGAATTACCAAACTCGACTAAGGTGTCAAAGATAGCCCTAGCCTTAGCTAGCTTTCCAAACTCGCCGCAAACATAAATTAAGTTTCCAGCCGCTCTAATGCGCTCCAAATCAAAATCCGGGCCTGAACCTCGGCTCGCCAAAGATTCGTAGAGGGCCTCGGCCTGGCTTAGATGGGCCTTATCAGTAAACCCGATAATCTCAACCACCGCTTTACCGATAAATACGCTATTATCGCCCAAGCGGCCCAAATCCTCCATCTCCTTAAAGATGGCCATGGCTTCATTCCAGCGATGATCGTGAATGTAGACGCAAATTAGATTGACCGCAGCCATGCTCCTTAATGAGACGTACTCCTCGCTATCAACAGGGGCGGGCATAGCCCCGTAGACCTCAAGGGCCTTTTCAGCCTGGCCGGTCATGGCGTAGCCGCTAATAACGTTAACCGCCGCCTGCGCTCTAACCACCCCGATATCGTCGTAATCACCTATATCGGCCAAAGGATGAGGCTCTCCGCCGCTTAATGAGGCCGAGCCGGTGGGAGTGGCCGAGGCAATTAAAGTGAGCCGAGGACGCTCAGGAGAGTGAGTCAAGGAATCGGCATCCAAAGAGGGAGCTGTTGATAAATTAGAGGCATTACTCTCTTTAGGCGAAACCAAGGTTAGTTGCGAAGCCCCACCGCCAAAGCGTTCCATGGTTTCATAAATGTCTCTGGCCTTATCCATGTCCTCAACGATTACGAATTTTGAGACCAGATAAAAAGCGGCCCTAACTAAACCGGAAGCTGCCTCCAAATACAAATCAAGGTAGAGATGCTCACGATAAACCTCGACCGCTTCTTCTAAACGATCGTGATCTAAATAGCCCATGATCAAAACATTAACCGCCTCGGCTAAAAAGAGGGCCGAAGTTTTAGGATCGACTAACGTCTTTAACTGATCAAAATAGGCTCTAGAATCGTCAATGTTATCTAAGCGATCGTAGATAGTGACTAATCGAGCCAAGGCTGTCTCTAGCCCCTTGGGCCCAGGAAAAAAAGAGTTGCGGGCCACCTTCTCGACGCAGTCTCTGACCTCCAGACAGCTTAAAGCCAGCTTAGAGGCCTTCTTGTGATTCTCATAAGCTTGCTCAGAGGTAATTTCCACCGGCACCGCCGTTTGCTCTGAGGCCGGTTTTGCTTCCATCGTCGAGTAGACCATGTCAAAGACGCGATCCAAGGCCTCGTGCAAAGCCTTTACATGGGCATGAGAATTTTCAGGAGTTTTCGACATAAACGCCGCCCCCGTGATAAAAAGACCTTCCCGTACTAGTAGTTAGGCCCCGTGCGCAAGAGGCCAACTTAGACGGAAGAAAAAGATTGTTTTGAAGCCCAATCAAATAAAAATTAAAAGACATAACTTAAAAAAAACTCTCGTTAATCGGCCAGTCTGCCCTTTTTAGCTAAAATTAAACGGCCTACTAACCAAAGATCTGAGCCCGCTAAAACGGACAATAGTAAAGCCGCCAAATTTTTAAGCGAATTTTAATCTTTCCAAAACCAACCCAGCCTCAATTTGAAGGGCCTTGAATTAAAGCCTCTAGAAAAGCTATTTGGCCAAAAAATAGGCCTATAATTTATTTGCCCAAGGCCAGCTAAAGCTTAAGGTCGGAAAACCGCAGACTCGTCAGCCACTTAATAATCAAGGTCCTAAGAATCAGGCCTTCAGGCTCGGTCCACGGTTCGCGCCAGCCTCAACTATTCGAGGCTAAATAATTCTACCACAATCGCTTAAAAAAGGGCAATACCGTAGCCAATGTTAAACGGCCATAAAGGCCTAGAAAATTTATTTTTTACCGCCCTCTATCAAGGTCTAACTCACTCTAAAGTGTGGCTTTTTGTTTCAAACGCCTCACAAGGCGACTCTAAAGACCTCACCCTTGAACATAAGGAGCACGTCCGAGAATCTCCGGGTCTCTTTGGGCGCTTTAGATAAATAACTTTAGCTATTTTTCGCCGCCAAGCAAAGAGAGGTTAAAAAATAGCCTCATCGAGCGCCATCAAAGGACGACTAGTTATCCTTGGTTAAAAAAAAACCTCTCCTAAAGCGTCAAAAAAATTAACTTCTGGTGAAAAATAAAAACAGATCTTTAGCCGCCTCTCCCCTAAATTTCGCTTTTATACCCAGGACCGAAAACATTGGCCGTGCCATCTCACCTCCCACCACCATCTGGCTTTGTGGTAAAAGTTGAAAACGGCCAATCATTTCGATCGTCAGGATAACTTACCCATAGCGGCCCTCTTTAATTTAAGGCCAAAAATAGTTTTTAGCCTTCGCTCACCCTTTGGCCTTTCTAGCCCAAGGCTTTAAAACATAGGCCTATCTGAGCGGCCAAGGTAGCAGGGCTAAAAAACTAAAAAAAAGAGAGCCAAAAAACACGGCCCAAAAAAGTGGATCTCTAAGATGATTTTAAGGTAGAATCAACAGGCTCAGATACTCTGAGCTATTTAGCGGCTTATACCCCCCTTAAATGGGCCTAAAAAGTTCATCTCTTATAATTCTTAACTTGTGTCCGTTCACCAATGTGAACGTTTAAAGGCCCGTTCACAAAAGAGAACGTTACGGTGCCAAGCCTATTGAAAGGGACGACACATACCACAACAATGTAGCCCCCTATAGGAGCTTTAGTAATTTTATCATTAATCCAAGTTAAAATATATGGTTGGAGCAGAGAGCTAAGTAGAAACCTCAAAAGAACTATGGTGAACGGTTACCAATTTAATAACAATCTGGTTTAGCAACTTAATCACTATCGCCGCCGCTCTACCAACTTTAGCTATAGAAAGAAACGATTTAACAATCGCTCCCGAGCCAAAGGCTATCTTAGGCCTTCTATCCGAACACAATGGTAGAATCAACTTT
The DNA here is from genome assembly GCA_031288745.1 of Deltaproteobacteria bacterium. Classification (GTDB taxonomy): domain Bacteria; phylum Desulfobacterota; class Desulfarculia; order Adiutricales; family Adiutricaceae; genus JAITQT01. The sequence continues at coordinate 1,031 of JAITQT010000299.1, read as the reverse complement.
CAATTTTATACAAAAGAGGGTTTTGCTCTTCGTTCGCCTCTCTTGCTGCTCGATTAAGGTTAATGTAGTTAAGTAACAACCTGCCTCTCTTTTCGGTTAGGCAACCTATATTTAATAAGTTACTCCCCCTCGCCCTCCTTCGCTCTAGTCCGGGCCGAGGTTAATAAGGGGAGCTTACCTAGTAAGTAGCCATCGAGAACTTTAGGTAGTTTCAACATTAAATAGCTTAAAGGCTCTATTACCACCTCCCCCAAAAATTGTAGTCGTCTCCATAGCGGCGACGGCTAGTTAACATTTCGCAATTTTTAAGACTAAAAAGTAAGCCGCCATTAATACCGTGGCTTAACCCAAAAGTCTTTTGGCTAGAAAGAAGATGAAAAAAAAATCCTCGCCGGTTAAAAGCCCTCGGGGCCCTTCAAATAACTTAAGCCCTCCTAGTTCTAAAGAGCTTAGCGCTCAATTTAAGAGCGAAGAGAGTGATAAGAGCCGCGATATCTTTAAACTTACTGGTTTATCAGGCTTTCCGGCCTTAGCCATGGGCCTGGGCTTTCTTTTTTTACTAGCCATCGTCCTTAAGGGCCTTAGGATCATCTTTCTACCTATGATCCTAGCCTTCTTTATTAGCTGCATCCTTAACCCCTTGGTGGTCTTTTTCACCGGGAGAGGTTTTCCTAGGTCCTTATCGGTGCTATTAACCCTATCTTTAGGCCTATGCGCCATGTGGCTAGCTTTTAACTACGCTGTGGGTAACCTTACCGACTTTGCCGAAGGCTTTCCCCGATACAAGGGCCGCCTAGACGAACTGGTCGGCCGAGCGGCTCGATTTATAAACGGCCGCTTTAACTTCATCACCTTAGATTTAGTTAAATCAAAACTTTCTGAAATCTCTTATGGGGCTATCTTATCTAGCTTTTTAAACTCAGTCTTTACTTTTACCGGATATCTAGCCTTAACCATAATCTTTCTTCTTTATTTTCTCCCATCGCTGCCCTCTCTTCCCAATAAGCTGCAATTAGCCTTTCCAGGCCAGC
>JAITQT010000237.1 GCA_031288745.1 Deltaproteobacteria bacterium | reverse complement strand
GGTTTACTTACGAAACATATCCGGTTCGACTTGGCCACTAAAAATATAACGCACCGGGCCTTCCAAAAAAACCTTATCTGGGGCTTCGGCCGAGCCTTCGAAACGGACGGTCAAATCCTCACCGCCCCTAGTTTTACACAAAATAGAATTGCTTTTAACTAAGCCTTGGGCTGCGGCTAAAATACTGGAGGCCGTGGCCCCCGTGCCGCAGGCTAAGGTCTCATCCTCCACCCCTCTTTCATAGGTCCTTAAGGCCAAAGAATCTTCGGAGAGGATCTTAACATAATCGACGTTAGTGCCGTCGGGGGCGAAAGAGGCATGGCGACGCACCGCTCGACCTACCTTAACCACGTTTACAGCCTCCAAATCTTCTACCCAAGCCACCGCATGGTTCACCCCGGTGTTTATCCTAAAGTAGGTTTGACTAAAGCCGTCGACCTCGACTAAGGCCACCCCGTCTTGTTTTCCTATCTTAGGCAATAACACGCTAACCTGATGATCCCTAACGGAGGCTTCCACCACCCCGGCCTTAGTCTTAAAAGTCATATCGCTAGGGGCAATGCCAACCACGTTAGCAATGTGAGCCGCGCAGCGGCTAGCATTACCGCACATATCGGCTTCAGAGCCGTCTGAGTTAAAAAACCTGACCGCGAAATCGACGTCATCTGGTCCCGAGGCAATAAAGACAACCCCATCAGCCCCCACCCCAAATTTTTGACGGCTCATCAGCTTAGTGACCTTGACTAAATCGTTATCGGGCACCACGGAGGTCCAATTATCAATTATGACAAAATCGTTACCGTGTCCGCTATATTTATAAAACTTAAATTTCTCTAACAATTGATTTTATTCCTTCCAAATCATATTAAATTTTGCCATCGCCAAGCCATTAAGGGTCTTAGGCGGTTTAGGCTTAGAAATGATACCTTAATTAGAATACTCCCCTCTTATTAGGTCGGAGTAAGTTTCCCTCTCTCTAATAAGTTTATAGCTATCCCTTTCCACTAAGACCTCGGCCGCTCGACCTCTGGAATTATAATTTGAACTCATGGAAAAGCCATAGGCCCCGGCGCTTTTAACAGCTAAAAACTCTCCGGGGAGAGTTTGAGGGAGGAGTCTATCTTTAGCCAAAAAATCGCCGCTCTCACAAATAGGCCCGACCAGGCTAACCTTATGGGTAGGCCTTGAAAAATCGTATAGTGGCACAATTTGGTGGTAAGAGCCGTAAAGACTAGGCCTAATTAAATCGTTCATGGCCCCATCAATAACGACAAAATGATTCGAGGGCGTGGTTTTATTATAGAGAACCTCGACTAGGAGAACCGCAGCGTTACCAATGGCAGAGCGACCTGGCTCTAAAATTATAGTTAAATCCCCTTCCTCTCCCAAGGCCTCTAGTATGGCCTGGGCGTACTGGGCTGGCGTGGGGGGAATTTCTTCGTTATAGCGAATGCCCAAGCCTCCCCCCAAATCGAGATATTGTAGCTCAATACCTAAAGTCCTTAAAGTTGATAGTAGCTTTTTAAGCCTTTCCACCGCAGCCATAAAAGGGCTGGTGGAAACAAGCTGAGAGCCAATATGGCAATCGAGGCCTACTGGTTTAAGGTGACTAAGGCGGCCCATTAGCTGGTAAAGCTCCGGGGCCTCTTCAATAGGTATGCCAAACTTACTCTCCTTAAGCCCGGTAGCCACGTAAGGGTGGGTCTTGGGATCAACGTCGGGGTTGACTCTTAAAGCCACCGGGGCTACTAGGCCTTTATCGCGGGCCACGCGAGAGAGAAGCTCTAATTCTTCTTTTGATTCAACGTTAAACATTAATATCGAAGCATCCAGGGCCTCGGCCATCTCGGAGGCCTTTTTGCCCACCCCGGAGTAAACTATTTTTTGAGGATCAATTGAAGCCCTTAGAGCCCGATAAAGCTCACCGCCAGAAACCACGTCGGCCCCTAAACCAAGGCCTGCGACTATATTTAAAAGAGAAATATTCGAAGCGCTCTTAACCGAATAACAAAGTAAATGCTTATGCTTACTAAATGGCTCATTGAGATGGCCTAAAAAGCTTTCGAAAGCTGAGCGGCTATAGACGTATAAAGGCGTCCCAAATTTTTTAGCTAAGGTAGCTAAGCAAACATCCTCACAGTAAAGATCGGAATCTATATAGTTAAAATATTCCACAAATATCCTTTGAAGTTAACTTTAGTCACTTTTCTAAATTAATTAAAAAAGCCTTTCTTACAAACCCGGATCTTCGAAAGGTGGCCTTTCAATCTCTTCCGACGGCTCAACGTCTCCAGAGTATAAATGGGCTTCAGGCGAGGGTAGGCTCTCATTATGCCCGGGGCTATTATCGACTGCAGTTACCCGATAGCTCACTCGCTGACCAGGGGCTACGTGGTGGTCAATAAAAACAGTATCGGTTAGTAGCCCACCTAGCCTTTTAAAGGTCCCGTCACTACCCAACCGGCGATAGAGAAAATAGCCCAACACAGTAGGATCGTCTTTTAAGCTCTCCCAATTAAGCCTTAAGCCCAAGGGGGTCAGAGCCACTTCGATAAAGCTGGGCGGCCGCGGGGGATTAACGTCCTCCACCGCCACTTCGATTTGATCCGACCAGGGCCCAGGCACACGGGTATTATTTTTAATGCGAACCGCCCTGGCCCGGTAACCATATTTTTGGCCATAGCTAACGGAAGTATCTAAAAATTGAGATTGGGCAAATTCCAAGGTTGCGTATGATCCTTGAGCCGCTCGGCGTTGGACCTCGACCTTTTCGTCAGACCCTAAGGCACTCCAGCTTAACCTTACAGCTTTATCTTCAATATTAGCCGCAAAGCCTACTAACCTGCCTGGCTGTGGGGTAGACCAAACCACAGTCTCTCGCCAGGTCGAA
>JAITQT010000139.1 GCA_031288745.1 Deltaproteobacteria bacterium | reverse complement strand
AGTCTCGCCCGAGCGGGGGTTACGACCCTTGCGTTTGGGACGCTTAACAACTTCAAAGACGCCTAGCCCAAAAATAGGAATACGATTGTCCTTCTTAAGGGTGGCGATTAAGGTGGTGATGACGCTGTCCAGGGCCTTTTGGGCCTGAATTTTGGTCAATTCGCAGTCACTGGCGATTTGAGTGACGAGTTCCGCTTTGGTCATAGAAACAAAATCTCCTTAAGTGCTAGTTTTTTTAAGGGTAACTCCCTTGGTTTAGTAGCCTTTCATTGGTCTCGGAAAAAAATACTAGCGACCGAAGCGGCCATCGTCCCCTTTCGGTCACGCCCGACTGTTAGGTCGGATATATCATCAGTGTCCGTTCACAAATGTGAACGGTTACTATCATCAAAAATAACCTAACCTCAGAATTTGGCTATTTTATAATAATTAAAACTTATATAAATTCTTAGAAGATTAAATTGCCAAATTAGAAACATATATCAAAATAACATCTACTGAAAACAACCGCCAAAGATCATAATTAAGAATTTATGCCTAGCGGTGTAACTCTATTACTGCTCGAAAGCCAATGCCAATCGAAAAAAACTGTTTGGGCTGGAAGAATTTGTCCAAACATTGACGGTTAAAGGTGGCCAAATAATGACGGAAAACTTGTCTACTGTCTAAACGATATTTAATTTATTTTTTCCCCAAAAAGTAAAATTTTTAACCCAGAGCAAGATTGTGGTCCTATCAAGTAATTGATATTTTTTTGACCAGGGTGGTATATTTTTTGTGGTAAAACAGGACCAGAATGGTCTCCTTTTTCTGGTTATATCAAGCTGGACAATATTTTCCATCTTTATTATTGGGAATAGCCTTATTAGATCGATTTTCCGTCTTTTTTGGCGAAATAAACCGTCTATATCTGGACAAAATCGACCGTCGCAGACACCGACGTGAAAAAATATCTGGTAGAGGGTTGCCCAAAAAAGCAACTAAAAAAGAGAATTGAGGCCTGGGTTGGAATTAAAATTTAAAGCTCCTCGAAAAACGCTTAAAAATTTTGAAACGGATTAAGGAGCGTTTCTTTCATACTGAGGCTTTAAAAGAAAAAATATTTTTTCAACTAAAGAAATTTTTAGAGCTAAAGCCAAAAATAGGGAGCTTAAAATTTCTAATTTTCTAAAAAAAAATCTATATATTCCCCGGGATTTACAACACGGCTAAGAGGTCAAAAAACAGAAGTATTTGACTCGTTCTAGAAACACAATATAACGAGGAATAAAACACCTTACGAGATTGAATTAGTTTACGCACTTGTCATAAGATTGTCAATAGTTGACGCATCCCCGAGCTAAAATAATCTCGATTTGGTTGAGGCATAAAAGAAAAAAAAATTAGACTATAGGTTCTAAATGTTAAAATATGTTTTTTTTAAAACTATAAATTAAACAAGATATCTTTATAAGAAAGCTCGATTTTATTTTAATCTCGGCTGGGCCCCGGAGGACCATGGAGAGCCTTCCAAATTAAAATTAGATAAAAAAAAAGCCAAGGCCCTAGCTTTGATTGAAGCGCAAAAACCTCTTAAAAGCAAAATTGTAAAAAAATTAACTAGTTATAAGGTTATGTTATAAATTTAAGGACGGGTAAAGAGGGCTTTTTGCGCTTCGATCAGCTTTAGTTTAAGGGCGGCCAGCCAATTGGAGGTAGTAAGCGCTCAAAAAACATTCCCGCATTCAAGAGTTCAGCCTCCTCAAAAGCTCGGCCCATGAGCTGAAGTCCAACCGGTAGTCCGTCTGCCCCTAAGCCCGCCGGGAGGGATAAACCAGGTCCCCCAGCCAAGTTTAAGGGTAGAGTCATCATATCCAATTGATAGAGGGTCAAAGGGTCGGCAGTAAAGGCACCGAAGGGCCAAGGCGGGATAGAAGAGACGGGGGCCAGTAAAAAATTACAATCTTTCAAGGCCTTATAATAATCGTTGGCTATTAATCTTCTCACCTGGGCAGCTTTGCGGTAATAGGCGTCGTAATAGCCAGATGAGAGGACGAAGGTGCCTAAAAGGATCCTCCTTCTGACCTCTGGACCCAAGGCCTTGGTGCGACTTGAAAAATAAAGATCGTTAAGATCTTCTTTCCCAGCCTCCCTATAACCGTAGCGGACTCCGTCGTAACGGGCTAAATTAGTGCTAGCCTCAGCCGCGGCTAAGATATAGTACGCGGCCACGGAAAAGCGCAAATTGGGCATTTTTACGCTTTTTAAAGTTACTCCAGCCGAAGTTAAGATTTTTTTAGCTTGCTCTAAAACGTTAGCTACCTGGGGGGCAAAGTCGGCTGACCACAGCTCTTCCGGGAGACCTAGGACCAAGTCGGAAGCCTTGAGAGGACATAGGTTTAAGTAATCGTCGATTTTTCTCATCGAGCAGGTTGAATCACGCCCGTCTGGACCGGCCACGGCCGAGAGCATCAAAGCGCAATCGGCCGCGCTTCTAGCTAAGGGCCCAGCCTGATCGAGCGAACTACCATAGGCCACCACCCCATAGCGGGAAACTCGCCCGTAGGTTGGCTTAAGCCCCACGCAGCCGCACAGGGCGGCCGGCTGCCTAATTGAGCCCCCAGTATCAGTGCCCATGGCCGCTAAGCTTTGTCCGGCGGCTATGGAAGCGGCCGCGCCCCCGCTAGAGCCTCCAGGCACGCGCTCTAAATTCCAGGGATTACAAGTGGGTCCATACGCTGAAAACTCAGTTGATGATCCCATAGCGAACTCGTCAAGATTAGTTTTAGCTATGATAACAGCCCCGGCAGCCTTAAGCCGCTCGACCACAGTGGCCTCAAAGGCTGGGCGATAGTTTTCCAAAATCTTAGAGCCAGCAGTGGTGGGGGCACCTAAGAGACAAAAAACGTCTTTAACCGTAACCGGAAGGCCCCAAAGGGGTTTTTGAGGATCGCGACCTTTTTCATCAAGAGAGCGGGCATAAGCCAAACTTTCTTCTTCTAAAACGGTCAGACAAGCCTTAATAGAGGGTTCGGTCTGTTTAAGCCTCTCCAAACAAGCCAAAACTAAATCCAAGGCCCCAAAGCGACCCTCAGCTAAGCCTTTGGCCGCCTCGCAGAGAGTAAGGTGCCATAGTTGATTCATGAAACCACCCTCTCCATTACCTCGCTAAATCTACCAAAAGAAAAATTTAATAAAAGATTTAATTTTAGGCTAAACAATTCTGGGCACCGCAAAAAAACGGCCTACCCGCTCCGGGGCCTCTTCTAAGATTTTATCGGCTAAACCGGGTCGGCTCTTAGGCTCATCCGCCCTAGGCGGCTGAGCCTCGATTATGGGGCAATATAGAGGATCCACTCCCTCAGTCTGAGCGTGGGCTAAGATATCCATGTATCCTACTATTTTGACAAAATCGTCTACGATATTACCACGACTATGGCTATCTGAATCTACTAGCTCAAGTCTAGCTAGCTCGGCCACGGCCTTGGCGCTCTTTTCATCTAACATAATATTATTTCCTAGAGGCTAAGGATCTTTTTTTCCCGGAAATTTTCATAATTAGGGCTTCTTAATTTAAGGTAAGTTTTTTATTAATTCAGCTATAGCTTGCCCGGCCGCCTTAGGGTCGGCTGTGCCTTTAGAAAGGTTCATAATTTTACCCACTAAAAAGTTTAGCATTTTTTCTTTCCCTAATTTAAGATCTTTAGCTTCCTTAGGATAGGCCTTAATAACCTCTTCGGCCAAGGAAGCTACGGCGGCAGGGTCACTTACTTGAGATAGACCCTTATCTTTAGCTAAGCGCTCAGGCGACTCTCCGCTTTGAAAAAGATCGGGAAAAAGCTCATAGGCCGCTCTCCGGCCTAACGTGCCTACAGCCATTAACCTAGCTAAAGAGGCTAACTTATCGGGGCCCATTTTGGCTTGTAGTGGTAAGATATTTTCTTTTTGGCACAGGGGTAAAAACAACTCGGCCATTAAGTTCGCTAAACGCTTTGGATCGCTAAATAGGCTTAGGGCCTTTTCAAAATACTCGGCCGCCCCTTTGCGCTCGGTTATTAATTTAGCCGTTTCCTCTCTTAAACCTAAAGAGAGGAGCCAATTCATAATTTGCTCTGAACTCTTAGGCAAGCTCTCTTTAAGCCTTTGAATAACTTCCCTATCTATTAAGACCGGGGGGAGATCGGGCTGAGGAAAATAGCGATAATCCCGGGCCTCTTCTTTAGTCCTTAAGGTCCTCGTCTCACGCCTTACAGGGTCAAAATGGAGAGTTTCTTGCAAAACCTGCCCTCCAGACTCGTAAATAGCGCTTTGACGCTTGATTTCATAGTCAATGGCCTGCCCGGCGTAGCGAAAGGAATTTAGATTCTTTATTTCACCCCTAACCCCTAATTTATCCGACCCTTTAGGTTTAAGAGAGATATTTACATCACAGCGAAACTCCCCTTCTTCTAGACGGCCTTCGGTCACGTCAAGCCTTACTAATAGGGTGTGGAGTTTTTTCAAAAATTCCACGGCCTCGGCCGAAGAGCTAAGATCGGGCTCGGTTACTATCTCGATGAGCGGAGAGCCCGCCCGGTTAAGATCGACTAGGGTGCGCCCTCTTTTTTCGTCGTGAACGCATTTCCCAGCATCATCTTCAAGGTGAATGCGATTGAGGCGCACAGTTTTAGGGCCCGATTCCGATTCAATCTCTAGCGCCCCTCCTTGACAAATGGGTGGGTCGAGCTGGGAGGTCTGAAAACCATTGGGTAAATCTGGGTAAAAATAATTTTTACGAGAAAATAAAGAACGCTCGTTAACAGTAGATCCCAAAGCCAAACCGGCCTTGGCCGCTAATTCTAAGGCCTTACCATTCATCCGCGGTAGTGCCCCTGGTTGACCGGTACAGATTTCGCAGATATTGGTATTTGGCTCGGCCCCTGGCTCAATGGGACAAGAACAAAAAAGCTTGGTTTTGGTCTTTAACTGAGCGTGTATCTCTAAGCCCACGACCGGTTCTAGGTTTAGCATAATTCTCCAAAATATCGTCAGGGCAGACTCAAGGCGCTTAACTGGTTACATCAGCAGCGCTTTTTAAGATATATTTAGGGTGTCCATTCACAAATGTGAACGTTTAAGGGCCCGTTCACAAGAGAGAACGCTGCGGTGCCAAGCCTATTGAAAGGGACGACACGTACCGCCGCAATGTAGCCCCCTATAGGAGATTTGTAATTTTAACATTAATCAAAGTTAAAATATATGGTTGGAGCAGAGAGCTAAGTAGAAACGTTAAAAGAACTAATGTTAAGAACTTAAGGGTGATCGTAGCGCAAAAACCCCACTCGAAAAAAATCTCTGGATATGGAGGCGGGACCATTTTTTTTCTGCCGACTCCAAAAAAAATTCTTATTGCTTTGCTTTCGCAATAAGGAGGCTCG
>JAITQT010000136.1 GCA_031288745.1 Deltaproteobacteria bacterium | reverse complement strand
CGAGCCTCCTTATTGCGAAAGCAAAGCAATAAGATTTTTTTTTGGAGTCGGCAGAAAAAAAATGGTCCCGCCTCCATATCCAGAGATTTTTTTCGAGGGGGGTTTTTGCGCTACGATCATAGTTCGCTCTTTACTTCGCTCTCTAAAACGGCCTAGACCTAAAAGATTGTTTGTAAGGCCCTAAAGAAGAGAGATTCCACTTAGAGAACCCAACGGAGAGGGTCCATATTTTTTTTTAACATTGTGATTTTAGGTTTATTTTTATGTATATAATTCGCGACTGGCTTAACTCTGAGCCTAATCAAAAATTTAACGCCGTTTTGACCATCGGCGTCTTCGATGGCTTACACCTTGGTCATCAAAGTATCGTCAAACGCATAGTAGCTGAGGCTAAACGACTTAAGGCGGCCTCATTACTTTTAACCTTCGACCCTCACCCCTTGGCTGTCCTTTCTTCGGCCGTCCCCCCGGAAATCTTAACGACCTTCGCTTCCAAGGCTACTATCTTAAAGTCTTTTGGCCTAGACGTTTTGGGGCGCTTTGTCTTTAACGAGGCCTTTAAGGATATCTCGGCTCAAGATTTCTTTTCTAAAGTAATACTAAGCCGCGTCAATCCTCTTTCCATTGTGGTCGGGCCTGATTTTAGATTTGGTCGTAATGCGGAGGGAAACGTGGAAACTTTAGGTCAACTAGCTTCTAACCAGAAAATAACCCTTGAGGTGGTCAAACTCCTTAAAGACGGAAACGCCCTCTATTCTAGTTCCCACATAAGAAGTCTTTTAAAATTAGGCTTGGTGGGCCCAGCATCTAAGGCACTTGGCCGGCCTTATCGCCTTTCTGGCCAAGTGGCCCGCGCTGAAGGCCGAGGTAGAACTTTAGGTTATCCCACGGCTAATCTAGAAAACATCCCTCAACTCGTTCCCGGCCCAGGAGTTTACGCGGTCATGGCCAGGCTAAGGGGAGAGGCGAGGGCGGCCATGACTAGCGTTGGCAGTAACCCCACCTTTAGGGGGAGGCGTTTGACGGTGGAAACTAATATTTTCGATTTTAACGACGATTTCTACGGTGAGTATTTGGAGTTGGATTTTATTGAATTTATAAGGGGAATCATACGCTTTGACGGCCCGGAAACGTTAATTGGACAGCTAGCTTTAGACGAGCGCCGGGCTAGAGAAATTTTAAGCGCCTCGATTTAACTAACCTGCCATTTCCGAATCAATTCGTAGCAGAACTTAATCCCAAGTTTTAGTCCATTTACAACTCAAACACCTTAAGATTCTATTTGACTGGTCTTTAAAAAACTCAATAAAAAAATTAGCTCTAAGCCTATATTGATGCTTATGGCTTCCGTGACCTTTTTGGCTTGCACCGTACTGGTCCGAATTGGCCCGGGTTCTCTGGCTTGTAACCGTTCACCAAGTCTTTTTTTCCCCACGTTGCGGCTGGTAGTGACTTTCGAGTTGTAATTAAGTTTTAGCATACCCTTAAGTTATTAACATTAGTTCTTTATTGCTGCGGGAGGGGTCGTCCCTTTCAATAGGCTTGGCCCCGCAGCGTTCTCTCTTGTGAACGGGCCCTTAAACGTTCACATTTGTGAACGGACACTCTGGCTTACCTGTAAAATGTGATATTTTAAGCTCTAAAATATTAAATTCTATGAGCTACGTTCTTGGGCAGCCATTTTATTTAAAATTTCGGTTAACTCTTCTTGGTTTAACCCTATTATTTCGAGAATTTTTTGGCGAGAGCTAATCCCAGAGACAATAGTGATGTCTCCGGCCTTAAGGGCCAAGGCTTTGGCCAAAAACTTGATTAAACTCTTATTAGCCTCACCCTCGACTGGAGGAGCAGTTAGAGTGATTTTAAGGCTTTGGCCGTCCCAACCGCTAAGGCGATTTCGCGAGGAGCGGGGGGTGAGGCGAACCGTTACCCTTGCTGATTTAAGCTCTTTTTTTTTCTTTGAGAGTTTAAGGCCAGACATTTTTTAGAACGTTTTTTTATGTACCTAAAGCCCTGAGCTTGGCTTTTAAAAACCCTAAGGCCAATACTATTCGGTTAAGCTCTTTTTTTCTCTTCGCTCGTTCTCTTGGCTGAGGTTTTAATAGAATTTACGGACTAACCTCTTTATTTTGGTTCAATTTTTTACCTTGTTTTCTAATTTTAAAAGAACTCATTTTTGATCGTAGCGCAAAAAGTCCCATTTATCTGTCCTAAAATTATTAACATACCATTATTACTAGTTAAATTTTTAGACTATTTTGCCCTTCAGAGGTTTTTGCGTTTCGATCAACTATAAAGCCATATAATTATTCTTCACCAAGGCCCGGCTTTATAGCGAGCCCCCACCTAAAAACCTGAAACAGAGTCCTTGATTTGATATTAATATATGATATCATAGTCGGTATGAACAATCAGCCCCGGAAAACTTTGGCGGCCATTTGCTCCACTCCGCCCCCAAAGCCACTGACCTGGGAAAGCCTTGAGGCCTTATAAAAAATATTGGTGGCGAAGTTAGTGAAGGGTCCGGTTCGCTAAATGGTTTTGAATTAGAAAACCATCGTATCGACTTCCACCGACCTCACCCTAGCCAAGGAGCCAAGCCATATGCAAGTGAAAGCTGTAAAAGATTTCTTAAAACTTTTGGGAGTTAAGCCATGAAACCTATGACTCATCGCGGTTATGTCGCCCGCCTTGAATATAACGACGAAGAGGAGAATTTTGTCGGACGCATAGTGGGTATCCAAGATATTATTACCTTTCAAGGTGATTCGGTCGCTCAACTCCGTCGGGCCTTTGTAGACGCCGTTGATATTTACCTTGATTCTCGCGCCAAATCTGGACGCGAACCTCAAAAACCATATTCCGGCCGGTTAACCTTGAGGCTACCTCCAGAACTTCACGCCAATTTGGCCATTAAAGCCGAAGTGGAAGGGAAAAGTCTTAATAATCTAATTGTGGAGGCCTTGAGACAAGCGTCTGAAAATTAGGTCTTGATGACTTTTTGGCATTAACTAACCAATCAGCTCCCCTTAACAACTAATTATTCATACAAAAGTAATGATATGTTTAATTATCGACAAAAAGCTGCTCGGAAAAAGGTTAGGATTTGAATAATATTAAAGTAGGGTAGAATACACTCGCTCTATCTTTCAATCCGTTTCCAGTTCCCCTTAGTCAAACCGGGCCGGCCCAGTTACTGCCCCCGGCTTTCAGCTGGCCCTTCGACTCACCGCTCACCGACCGATTTCTCATTTTAGGGTTCAATTATACCCATAAACGAAAACATTTTCCATTTTACAATCCTTTTTTGAACCTCTTCGCTCGTAACCTAAGCCCAGCTGATTTTAAGCCAAACCATCTGGCAACTGAACCTTAAGGCCAGTTTAGAAAATCATTTCGTTCGTCAGTATAACTTTCCGCCTTTTTCTTTTAATTTGTATGTGAGATCGCAAAAATAACTGAAAACGTAGCAAAGCAAAATTTTGAAAGTTTGTCGCAAAATTCTATAAAAACAAAAATCCTAAAAACCCGCTTGGTTAACCCACTTAAAAAACATGGTTCCCACTTAGGAACCCAAAGTGGGAACCATGTTTTAATTAGTTCTCACTTCCTAAAGTTATCTGCCCCTAACCCCACCTTAAAAGTCCTCAATTATACCATTAGTAAGCGTTCACCAAGTCTTTTTTTTCTCACGTTCCCACGTTATGGCTGGTAGCGACTTTCGAGTTTTAATTAAGTTTTGATCGAAGCGCAAAAACCCCTTAAAAGCAAAGTAGTCTAAAAAATTAACTAGTAATAAGGCCCTGTTACAAATTTAAGGACTGATAAAGGTGACTTTTTGCTCTTC
>JAITQT010000130.1 GCA_031288745.1 Deltaproteobacteria bacterium | reverse complement strand
TACGACTGGAGCGGAGCCGCTCCCTCGAACCGTAAATCGGGAAAGCCAAAAACTCAGGCGGCTGTTAGGCTGAAAATTGAAAAAGATAATTCCCCACCAGATATTATAAACCACTGGGCGTCAATAGTCAAATTAGAATATGGTACATTGTAGTGTTAGGAGTCGACTGCTTATACGGCTCTCTTTCTTAGGCCAGAGGACCGGGAGTATCATCTTTAAGAAATGGGGCAGATGGTGCCTCTAATGCGGCACCAAAAAACTCTCTCTAGTGTCAACCTAAATTATCACCAGAATTTTGGGCGGTGTGGGTACCTCTTAAATCTGACTATCTTTTTCTCTAAGGCTAACCCCAAAAAAACCGGCCAAGATATTGGTGGCTTTCTAGCTAAAGCTTAGCCCCCTAAATGAGGCCGCAGCCTAAAATTGTACACCTAAGGTCTTGTAGGCCGCCTTAAAGCGATAGGTCTCCTAATTTTAAGCTGTAGCCGGATCACCAAGAACCCTATAAACCAGGCTGGGAAGCTTAACAAAACCTTGGCTTTCGACTCTTTCTATGTCAGCCCCTCTGTCATAAGAGCCTAAACTGTCACCAATATACGACCATTGTCGTCGCCTGCGGTGGACGGGGGAGCGAACGGTTAACTAAACCTGATCGGAGCGCAAAAAGTCACCTTTATCAGTCCTTAAATTTGTAACAGGGCCTTATTACTAGTTAATTTTTTAGACTACTTTGCTTTTATGGGGTTTTTGCGCTTCGATCATTTTTGATATAATCGTCTAATTTGCTAGTTGTAATCAACTCTGAGATGGTGTTCTTCTTCAGGTTGACTATATCCACTAAAATTTTCTGCTTGACGTCATTATCTTCGCCTTTCAACCTCTCAAAAAGAGAAGCGATAGCGTTAGCCTTTTCAATGGGCAGAAGATCCTCACGATGTATGTTCTGAGTCAAGGCTAGCGTCCTGTACCCTTGCTCATCAGAATCCACGACCCTGCATTTTATTTGTTTATGACCGAGATCTGAACAGGAAGTCCAGCGTCTTTGCCCGTCGATTATGATATAATGACCTTCAAGGTGATGATGTTTTCTGACCAGGATCGGATCATGCAATGAAGTAGCATTAATTGAAGCTTTCAAGTTAATTAAGCTTTCAGGATCAAACGTTAGGTGTAGAATTAGGTAACTATGCGTGTTTTCTCGTCTTTCGTGTCTGTAGCCAGGTTGATTTAGGAGTCAGCGCTCCCTTAGTTGGGGGGCGCGTCTCTTAGCCGGGGGGGTTTCATGTTAAGAACGTTGCGGGGCCAAACCAATTGAAAGGGACGACTCCTTCCCCAACAATGTAGCCCCCTATAGGAGCTTAGTAATTTTAACATTCAATCCAAGTTAAAATATATGGTTGGAGCAGAGAGCTAAGTAGAAACCTCAAAAGAACTAATGTTAAGCTCTTAAGGGTAGGCTAAAACTCAATTAACACTCGAAAGTCGCTCCCAGCCGCAAGGAGGGGAAAAAAGATTTGGTGAACGGTTACCAAGCCTAAAACTCTTGCTTTAAGATGGCCTTAGCTGTCTCGTCGCCTATATCGGTAATAAACCTTAAGCCTGTCTCCCTTTCTGTTTCGCGGTTACAAGCGGCTATGTCATCGCGATCAATGGCTGATAAAGTAAACTTTCTGGCCCCGGCCATGAGCTGCTGGAGGCCGGCGGAGAGTTTATCGACCATACCCCACATGGCCACGGCCCCGAAGGGGACCTCTTTCATGGCTTCAGGCCCTATCTTTTTTTGCACGTCGTGCCAGCCGGAGAAGATCTCCTCAGCCGTGGTCCCACGCTCGCTTACCGTTTTAGGTAGGCTATCCCAGTTGCCGTTGACCTTAGCTTTATTGGCCGGCTTTAAGACCCCTTCGATATTAGAGCCTAAAAAGCCAGGGATCATCAGGGCCCGGCCCATGCAGATGAGTTTGGCAAAAGGAGCCCCTAAGGCTAGGCCCTTAAAAATAGAGCTAGATCTAGCAAAGCCTCCGGCAAAGGAGAGATCGACAACTTTTTTACCACTACAGGCCAGTATAGATGCGTACTCCCAGGCTTTAGCGTGTAAAAGCACCGGTGGCACTCCCCAATGCTCCATCATATCCCAAGGGCTCATGCCGGTACCGCCTCCAGCCCCGTCAATGGTTAGTAGATCGAGTTTAGCTTCGCTAGCTAGCCTAATAGCTAAAGCCAAGGCCTCCATGCCGTAGGCCCCGGTCTTAAGCGATATTCGCTCAAAACCTAGATCTCTTAAGCTTTGAACATGTTTGAGAAAGTCTTCTCGCACCTCTTGCCAAGAATCTAAATTAGTGTAGCCTAAGCGGCTGTGACGAGCAAAGCCTGTAATAGCCTTACTTTTAAAAGCCTCTCGGACTTCCTCTTTAGCGCAATCGGGATCAACTAGATAGCCTCTGTTTTTTAGAAAATCAGCGTACTCAAGATTGTTAACTTGAATTTCCCCGCCGATGTTTTTGGCCCCCTGACCCCACTTTAGCTCAATCATCACTTTGTCGCGATATCGCTCGGCCAGATATTGAGCCACGCCATTTCTAGCGTCTTCAACATTAAGTTGGACTATGGCCACCCCTTGGCCATCAAAATACTTTAGATACGAGTTAAGGCGGCGCTCCATCTCCGGGCTTTGGGTGACTCGGCCATCTTTGATAATGCTTTGCCGATCGACTCCCACCACATTCTCGCCAATAACGATAGGCACGCCGCAAATAGCGCAGCCTGCGGCTAAGGCGTCCCAATATTTGGCGGCTATAAAAGTGGAGCCCAAGGCCCCGGCCATAAACGGGGCCCGGCAAACTGTCTTAACTTTAGCCCCAAAGCTAGTTTCTAAATTAACCTCAGTAAAAAGGGCGTCTCCTTTAGCCGCCGACGGCGGGGCTTGACGAGCGCCATGGCAATAGCCCATAATTCTTAAGCTATGGTAGCCCACGCCCTGGGGGGAGATGTTACCGGCCCCGGCGGTGGTGGACCCAAAATTTCTGGGGTATAGAAGTTCTCGGCCCTTAAGGCAACTAGTCCAGACTTCGCATTTGCCGGCGCAATCGGATTGGCATAATGAACAGAGGCCTGATTCAACAGCGTTACCGCGATTAACGATGCCTAAGGCGTCGTTTGATTTAGGAAAGGTGGTCATATTAGAGCTCCTAAGATTGTGAATTTAACGCTAGCGCACGGGCTATGGGAAGCACGACGAATAAAGGGGCTAAAGGTTAGCTGGGTAACAAATTTTTAGAAACGGATTTAGAAAACTCTTTTTAAAACTAATGAAAAATATAGAAAAACGGCTAAAAAGCAGCCGATAAGCCTTTAGCGCCCTGAAGGCCAAAAAACAGACAGGCCAAATTCCGATGTTCATGACGAGCCAGAAAAGGTTTTTTTTAGACGTGTTTTGAGGTTACCATAGGCCTTTTTTTTTTGCAATAAATTTTTTGACGTTTTCGTTCAAGTTAATTTCTACTTTTTGGTTGAAAAAAAAGAGAGCCTAACTGCTCAAAAATAATAAAATTTTTAAGTTTTTGTCTCAACCGCCTAAAACTCCGTCCTTATTAAAATCCTTACCAGCCTAAGAAATCATAACCAGTAAGTCATTTAGGAGGGCTTTAGTAAAAAGGCGGAGACGATATTTTATCATCAAGATAAAGTTGATAGGCCAAATAAGTAATGACTCACCTCTATCAATTTTATTGTATTTATTTTTGGATCAACTAAAATAAAAATTATATAATAGTTAAGTGATATAGATTAGAATCTTAAACCAAGATAATTTTATTGTCCTGGTTTTGGTGGATTAAAACCACCGCCTTTTGGCGGGAGCTTTAGTATTTCTTATTTACGTACCCTTGATCTACCAACCCCCCACCGCAGCCACCGGAGAGGGCTACGGTGGGGGGTTGGTAGTGATGTAAGCAAGGTAAGAAATTTCCTTGACGTAATGTAGGCTATAAGAGAATATAGGCTATGAAATAATTTTACATCACTCAAAGGGAAGTAAGG
>JAITQT010000114.1 GCA_031288745.1 Deltaproteobacteria bacterium | reverse complement strand
TTTAGGCTATGAATTTAAAAAGCATCCGGTCATCAGACTGAAAATGAACTATGCCAAAACAGATAACCCAGAAGACCTTGAGAAAAATATCGTCGAAGACCTCATTAAAGCGGCTAAGGTCGAGGAGGTCGCTGTGACGAGCGAATTTTACGACAAGATACTCAATGAACTTCTTGAGTGGATATTACCAATAAAAAAGGGACCATTTCTGGTAACGAAATTTCAAATTTATTACCACTAAAAGTATACCACCTTAAGCCGCTTTCTAGTTAGCTTTTTGAAGTTGCTCACTCATTTCCTATTTAAATTCCTTTGATGTTTTCGTTGCCGAAGGGAAAATTTAAGTTTTTTTTAATTTTGAAAATTGTTAGATGGCCATAAATGAGAATCTCTTCTTTTTACCCCAGAGGGGGGGGTTTTGTGTTTATTTCTTCTTTTTAAAAAAAATAAGGCATAAATATTTATATTTATGCCTTATTTTTCTCAATTTTATTTCTGGAGAACTATTTAATAAAGCAGCGATTATTTCCTCTTTTTCATATACTTCTTTTAGCATTCTACATGTGACGGCATAATCTCCCCTACTTATGTCTAATGATTTTCCACTATCTCTAATTTTTTCCAACCATTGGTTAAAATATTGATTAAAAATGGCTTTAGGATCCCTCTCAGCTACTAAACTTTTTTGCCTTTTTAAGCTATAATTTGAGACTAGGTTTTTTTCTTTTTTTTCTGCTTCGTATCGTTCTCTAGCCCAACTTCTGAGTTCCTGACTTTTATTGGCGTCTTTTCCGGTTGCTTCCCAACATCGTACGAATGGATAGCCAGTTTTGGTGTAGTACTTATCTTTCCTATTCGTGAAACCTGCCAAACGGCCGTAATGGTTGGCATCTACACTAGCGCGGTCACCTAAGAACTGTTGGGCTAAAAGTCGCGCAATTATTTTTCTTTCATCCTTTGATAAGTGTTCTGGCCCTAATGAGACCCAGACTTGGAAGTTATTTGGACTTGTCTCAATGACGCAAGCCGGTTCAACACCTTGGCTAACCATTTCTTTAATTTTGAGCCGATTAAGATCGTCTACTAAAATTAACGCCCTATCTATGCCATTTGCTTGACTTATATAAATATCTTTCCCGTTAAAATTATTAAATGCTAAGTACGGAATTAAATTTATTATATCAATGTGTTTTAATGGCATTTTATAAGGCTAAAGTTGATTTATTAATATAAAAAAATAGGGTATTTATCCAAATTTAGAACTCTTTTCCTTAAGATTATTTAGAAGTTTAACGATAGTCGAGCAGTAGACTGGTGTTTTGAGGGCTACCGCGCCCGAGGGCAAAGGGGGTGGGGTTTGAGAGGGTTTGATTAGGACTATTAATTGGATATCAGATTTGGCGGTTAGGAGCAAAGGGGTCACGATAGCTAGGCTTTGTTCGCTAACAAATAGAAAGTCAGCGCTCAGAGAGGTTAGGGTAGTCATCAAGCGCTCTCGATCGCTTTCTATGACGGTCACCTGAAATTTATCTAGGGTCTGGATAAGAGATTCGTTTTGGAGAGTGCCCGGCTCGTAAACTACGACCGTAAATTTTTCCTCAAGAATGGCCAAAGGGGTTTCGTCTTTGGCTTTTTGGTTGATAGAGGTTGTTAGTAAGCTTCCTTGCCCGTAAAAGTCTTTAATTTGGACTTCTCCGTCCATGCTCTTGGCTATATTTACGGCTATGGCAAGACTAAGTTCCGTTCCCTCAAGCCCCGTGAGGCGATTAGAGTGGCCAAAACAAGGGGGCTTATATAAATTATGATTGGTCGTTTCATCTATAGCCATAGGCGAGCCGAAGGTGTCGGCGATAATGAAGGTTAGGTGCCAAAGGCCCTGTCTGGTTTTTTCGCCTTCGATTGAAAAGCGCAGATAGCCATCGTCTGAGGAATTATTTAAATTATAAGTTAAAAGAGAAAAGAGCATCCTTTTGATTTTATCGGTGTCGCCTATTAAGACACTTGGTAGATTGTTATCTACCTGAACTAAAATTTGGGCCGCAGGGCCGGGGAGCTTTTGGCAAACGTAATCTATCAACTCTTCGATAAGATCGTCTAGGTGATAATCAATTTCCTTTAGCTCTATGCGCTCACTCTCAGTTTTTGAAAAATCAAGGATTCCGTCGATGAGAGCTAAGGCCTCCTTGGAAGTTTGACTTATATCTTGAGCCGCGCTTGAAGCCTCTTCCGAAAGGCTGCTCTTATTGGTTTGCTCGGCTCCTGCGGCTAAGTAAGAAGTCAAGTTTTTAAGTTTATATCCCACTGCGGCTAAGGCGTGGCCCTTAAGCTTAGTGGCTAATTTAGAACTTTCGAGCAGATGCTTAAGCTCTTTAGAGTTCTGAGAGCAGGTCATTCTAAGTTTAATTAATTCGCGGCGGCTGGTATAAAATAATAAGCCTGTGGTTAAGGCGATGATGGCTAAGATAGGACAAACAATAAGGAGCCGAGAGGAGAGAGAGGTGGCTTGATTAGCTTTAGTATCAAAAATTTTAGTTCTCCAGCGTTCGTTAATAAGCTGAGTTTCGATTATGCGCATAGCTTTATTGACGATTGAGCACAGTTGGGTTTGGCTATGGTTAAAGCCAAAGGTAGAGGCAAAGGAATTGTTAAAGATATAGTTTACTTTAAAGCCTGGCTTATTTAAAAAATTGACCGCCTTTAAAATAAGATTGCGCCTCCCCATTAAAATGTCTATCTCCTCTTTTTCCAGGGCTTCAAAAGCGGCGTCGGAGGAAATAAAAGTATGAGTGTCGGTGTGATGAGGAAACCAGTTGTGAAAAGTTTCGGTCCAGGCGGTTGATTCCACTAATCCTATTTTTGAGTAAATGATGTCGTTTAAGCTAATATCTGGTTTATCCACTCTTGAAATTAGCGCGAAATAGTCTCTCGAGTAGCTTTGCGAAGGCCAGATGAATTTTCCTCTTCTACTTCTAGTGACGATAAGTTCGGGAACAAAGGCTATTTCCTCTTTTTCAAGTTGGTTTAAAATCGTAGGCCAAGGCAAAGGTCGTTCGTTTTTTCTCTTGAAATTTAGCCCGGTGGATCTTTCCACCTCGGCTAAAACGTCAAAGGCCGAGCCTTGCCATTTATTTTCCACGTGGTTATAGAAACTTATGGGATAGTTATCCGCGTCGGCCCCATAATAGATAGGATCGCCAGAGGCGAGCGCCTTTTTTAGATAAGCTTGTTCGTCCTCAGTTAAACTAGAAAAAAAGGCGTGCCTAAAATATTGTTCTTGACTTTTTTTGTAGAGAGCGGCCAACTCCTCCCGAACCTTATCGTTAATAAGGGCCAGCTTCATGATTCGGATAATCGGTTCTATTTTTTTGTTGGCAGTGGAAAGAGAGACTTCACTAAAGATCATGGGGAGAAAGGGCCTAACTTGAACGTCTTGGCCGAAGCGGTCGAAAAAGCCCCGTGCGGTCTCATCTTCGATATAGGCGTCTATAGAGCCGTTAAGGAGCGCTTTTAAGGCTTCATCGTGATTTTTAACAGTAATTGTGGCTATGTGGCTGGCGATTACCGGTCGCACAAGGCTGTAAATGACTGTGTTGGAGAGAAGGCCGATTTTAACGGGAGCGCCCTCGGTAAGAAGAATAAGAGGGTTTTCTTTATCTTTGAGACTAACGATGATGGTCGAGCGCTCAGCTATGGCCTCGGTCATAAAATATTTTAGCTGCCGAGCGGGAGTTTTGGTTAGTTCGTTAGTTAGATCAATTGAGCCATCGTCGAGACCAATTAGTAGGTTATCCCAAGTGAAGATGCGAGGCTCAATTTCTAGTCCAAAGAATTGGCTAAGCCAAGCGGCTAGTTCGGCTAAGAAGCCTTCAACCATTTCTTCGTTGTCAAAATGGAAGGCCTCAGTGGAGTAAAGAGCGCCTAATATCAAAGGGCGATTGAGATCGCAGATGGCCTTGATATCGCTGATATCGTCCTCGGTAACGCCATAAATATCGGTAAATTTAAGACTGGTTTGGGTATAGTTTTTTAAATGGTCGCTGGCCTGACTAAAGGAGGGATTTAAGACCCAAAAAAAGACCAAAACAGTTAGGAACGTTATCCGAATATTTTCGTTACCCATCGGAGCGAAAACCTTAATAGTGGGGGCGCGCTATGGGTCGCGCTAGGTTAAAGATGGCTTTCGGAAAAGCGGGCCACAGCGACCATTTTGGTCCCTGGTCCTTTCATCTGGATGATAGTGGTAGCCAATCTGTCAATTTCTTCTTTAGAATGGCAGACATAGACAATTGGCATCTTTAATTCCTTAAGGCTATTGAGATAGGGCATGATCTCTTCTTTGCGTTTCTGATCTAAAGCGCTAAGAGGCTCGTCGAGAAAGAGAACTTCGGGTTGACAAGCTAGAGCTCTTGCTAAAGCTGCCCTTTGGCGCTCTCCGCCGCTGAGGTTGTCCGGTTTTCTTTCCATCAGGTGGCCGATGCCTAAGATATCGATAAAATGATCTAAATCGACTGTTTTAGGTTGTTTACATCGCTTTTTTGATCTTTTTGAACCAAATTCAAGATTTTTACGCACGGTTAGGTGCGGAAATAGCGAGCCTTCCTGAAAGACATAGCCCAAGGGCCTTTTAAAAGTGGGGAGGAAAAAATTCCCATCCTGCCAAATTGAGCCATTAACAGAGATAAAGCCGTTGGCCCTGGTAAGTCCGGCTAGGCACCTTAAAAAAGTGGTCTTGCCTGCCCCCGAGGGGCCCGTGATCATGGTGATGCCTTGGCCTGGTAATTCGATTTCAAAGTCAAATTTTAGCGGCTCTCCGGTTGGAGCGGGGTATAATAGGTCTAGTTTGGTCTCTATGGTCATAAGGTATAAAGATCCTTTAAAAAAACCGCTAAGAAAAAATATTAAAAGCGCGGCTAAAGAAAAAGACTTAAGAACTTAAATTAATAAGCGAACTTAGGTCTATACAATAGCAGCTTTGGTAATTTTCTTCAATAAAGGAAATTTGGTAATGGGCCCCAAAGGGCCTATTTTGTTACCTGAAGCGCTGTAAAACTCCGTCCTTCAGGGGGGAATATACGGCGCATTGAGGTTTGAATCTTGTTTTCATTCCAGAGTTCTTTGATTTTCTATTATTTTTTGCAGATAAAGGACCAAAAGATGGACATGGTCAATTTCACCAGCGTATTTTTTGCCTCTTCGTGAATCTTTGACGACATTATCTTGGATAGTTCGGATTTAGTTTTTCAATTAATAAGTGATAATTTAACGTTAGCCCGAAGCTGGTTATAGAGTTGGCGCTAGCTAATTTTTATTTTTTGGAGAGGTAAATCGCCTTTCCATTTCCATCATGCTTTTGAGCCAACTTTCTTCATCAGAGGCTTTAGTCAATGGTTTGAGGTTAAACCAGTTGTAGCGTTTCATCCTTAGCTTTTCTATGACTATATCGTCTTTGACGTAGGCGGTGTCGAAATAAGAGGAGATTATGGTAGGTCTAGTAGGTGGAAGCTTAAAGAGGTTTTGTCCGTCTGAGTATAGACTAGCCGGAGTTTGACAATTTAAAATTTCTTCGAGTAAAGTTGGTGCTAAATCTTGATGGAGGGAGAGGTTTGAGTAGTCAATTTTTTGGGTTTGATAAGGCCTTTTAACAATCATCGGGGGAGAGGTTTGCCAGCGGCCAAAATTGCTGCCGTGCCCCCAAAAGCCGAGGCCGTTTTCGTTAAACTCTTCGGCGTGGTCGCCGGTGACGATTATCCAAGTTTTATCGAAAAGAGATTTAGTTTTTAGGGCTTGAAATATTTTACCTACAAGACTATCGGAGTAATAGAGGCTGTTGTGGTAGGCGTTGAGCGGAGGTTTAGGATCGGTTAAGCGATTGAGGATAAACCCTCCTTCATAATTAGGGGTGGGTTCAAATTTAGTAAAATTCTTAGGATAGTAGTAAGGGTAATGAGAGGAGAAAAAAAAGACGAAGTCAAATCTTGGCCGGCTTTTTGGGTCGATAGTATTTATAAAGGCGTTGGTTATCATTGAGTCGGTTCCAGAGTAATATTTTTTTTCTTCGACGTGGGAGAAAACCATGCTCCTAAACTGATAGCGCTCTAAGTTACTGGAGGAAAAGACCCTGATTTCATAGCCGGCCTGATTTAAGGCCTCGGTTAAGGCGCTGGGATAAGAAAGAGGCATGTATTTTATAGTATCATAGAGGGTTGGGTGAACGCCGTACAGCAGCCCAAAGAGGCCCGGGACGGTAGCTGAGCCGCTAGAGATATGTTTATTAAAATTAGAGGATGTCTGGGATAATTCGAAGAGATTGGGAGTTATCTCGCTCGTCATGGATGCGGCTTGAAAGCTTTCCAAAACTATTAGCAGCACGTTGGGTCTTTCTTGATCGTCGTGAAGGTCTAATTGAGGCTTGGCTAGAGGATAATTAACGAAGTCATTAGACTTTGATGGGCCAAAATCTATGGCTGACCCTTTTACGGGGGGAAAGAGGTTGGGGGCGATAATGGGGATAGTCGGGGCCAGTCGGTGGCTAGTTATGGACCGGTATAAGGGCAAATAGGCCCCGTAGAGGATGATTTCTTCACGAGCATACCAATTGGCCCAAATATTAACCAGGCAGTTCCAAGAAAATAAAAATAAGCTTAGAAAAAAGATGGCTGTGTAAGTTTTGGTAAGGCCCTTTCGCAACGTTTTTTTTTCCAAGCGACGATAAAAAAAGAAGATGGCTGCAAGCCAGATAAAGAACCCTGCGAAGATAAGGGCGGTCAAGGAACCTGGAAGGCCGAGGCCTTTAAAATCAATGAAAATTATGCGGATGACTGTAGGTTCTAAATGATATGCGTAATAGTTAAAGACGAAGGCGTCGACTAGGAAAAGGATGGTTAAGGCCCATAAAATTATAACCAATATATAGCGTAAAAACCCAAGCCAAATTAAAGGAAATAAGAGCAAAGGTAACGTTAGGATGGGTAGCCAATAATAACTTACACAGCTTAAAACGTAGCTCCATTGCCTAAAATCGAGGGGCGCGGGAGCTTTGGAGAAAAAAAAGATCAAAAAGAGGGTTAAAAATAAAGAAACCCAAAGCGAGAGCCTTAATTGCCCTTGGAAAATTTGTTGATAGCTCGGGCGTTGATTTAAAGACGGCGTTGCCTGGTTGCTTTCTGGGTTCTGGGCTATGGGGGTCTGGCTAAAAATAGAAAAAATGGGCATGAATTATTATTAACTTCGTAAAAAATAAATTTAAAACTAAAAAAAATATAATAGATAATTGGGCTATAAGGCGAGCCTAGCCATGGCCGAAAAAGTCTTTTTTTCGTCCGAATAAAAGTATAACACTAAAACATGGGAAAATAGAAAATTTTTCAATTATGAAATTGGAAACCGAGCCTGTCAGTCGCCAGGGGTGGAAGCGCTCAAAGAAAAGTATACCAAAATGGATCATTTCGCTCATCGAAAAGTGATCCACTAAAATGCTAATTTTTTTTAGAGCGCTCAAACATGTGATCCACCCAAGGGTATAGG
>JAITQT010000061.1 GCA_031288745.1 Deltaproteobacteria bacterium | reverse complement strand
AGAATATATTGAAAATCAAAATAATGATGACTCTGATGATACGTTTAAAGTTGAATGAAGTTGGCGCAGCTTTAGCTGCAGAATACTTTTGCCTTCTAACAGACCACCGGCTTTAGCCGGTGGTAGTTGATTCTAAAACTAAAAATTCTTGTTAG
The DNA here is from genome assembly GCA_031288745.1 of Deltaproteobacteria bacterium. Classification (GTDB taxonomy): domain Bacteria; phylum Desulfobacterota; class Desulfarculia; order Adiutricales; family Adiutricaceae; genus JAITQT01. The sequence continues at coordinate 5,005 of JAITQT010000061.1, read as the reverse complement.
TTCATAAAAATATAAAATAAACCATCGTCTACCTAAATTGGTCTCGGACTTCTATTTTTGCTTAAATAAAGCTATGACTAAGATAATTACTAGAGCTTAGAGCCAAAAAGGGTCTAGAAAATGATTATATTGAGCAACCCTTGGGGGCTAAAATTATAGGGTCTTCATTTTAGTGGATTTACATTTTCACTTGTGGTAGATTCAAGCAAGCGACCCAATACATAGATCTAAGTTCGAGGTTAACAATTAAAAGAAATTTGACCATTAACTTAGGGCCAAAGCCTTGAAGCCTGGGGGCCGCTAAGGCAAGAGGTTAAAATTAAAGTAGTCGCCGGCCGACGAGGCTTTGGCTTTTCTCGGCTAGCAATCTTAATTTACCACTTTCCAGTAAATTAATCTCTTAATTTATTTAGAGGATAATATGGCAAAAGCTACCGATAAAGACGTTAAAAACGAAAAAGAAACCAAACCGAAAAAGGAAAAGGACAAGCCCCTTTCCCAAGAAGAACTCAGGGCCAAGGCCCTAACCACCGCTTTGGGGCAAATCGAAAAAAACTTCGGCAAGGGCTCCATCATGAAGCTGGGTGGTGAAGAAATCCAGGCCGTGCCGGTCATACCCACTGGCTCTCTTGGTCTTGACGCGGCCTTAGGCGTAGGCGGCATCCCCCGCGGGAGGATAATCGAAATCTACGGCCCGGAATCAAGCGGGAAGACCACTTTGGCCCTCCATATCGTTGCCGAGACCCAAAAGCTAAAAAACCCCCAAGGTCAATCGGGGGTGGCCGCCTTCATCGACGCTGAGCACGCCTTAGACGTTAGCTACGCAAGGCGTTTGGGGGTTAACACGGACGAGCTTTTAATCAGCCAACCCGACCACGGCGAGCAGGCTCTTGATATAGCCGAGATCCTCGTCCGAAGCGGGGCGGTAGATCTAATAGTCATCGACTCCGTGGCCGCCTTAGTGCCCGAGGCCGAGCTTATGGGCGACATGGGCGACGCTCACGTGGGCCTTCATGCTAGGTTAATGAGCCAAGCCTTAAGAAAACTGACCGGTGCTATTCACCGATCTATGGCCGCCGTGGTCTTCATAAACCAAGTGCGCATGAAGATAGGCCCCATGTCTTACGGCTCTCCAGAAGTGACGACCGGTGGCAACGCCTTAAAGTTTTACGCCACTCAGCGCCTTGATATCAGAAGGGCCGGCCATCTTAAAGGCCCCGATGATGCGCGCATTGGGGCCTTAACGCGGGTCAAAGTGGTCAAAAACAAGATCGCCCCTCCCTTTAAAGAAGCCCTCTTCGAAATAATTTTCGGTCAAGGAATCTCTAGAGAGGCCGAACTACTCGAACTAGGTGCCGTTCTCGACATTGTCGATAAATCCGGGGCCTGGTACGCCTTCGATGGGGAAAGGCTGGGAAACGGCAAAGAAAATGCGCGCCGCTTTTTAATAGAAAACCCCGAGCTGGCTAACTCCATTGAAAAAAAGCTCAAGGAGGCCTACGCCGTAATCTCAGAGAGGATGACTGAAGTCATCTCGGATTCTAAAAATTTAACCGAACCCTCAGGCCCTGACGGCCCCGACGAAGAGCCCCCGGCCGAAGCCATGGGCTAATCCTTAAATTTAAGCCGCGCCCTTATGACCGAACATTTAAGACCGGGGGCGCGTCTTATTTAATCCTAATGTTTTAGCACGGGGGGCTTACAGCTTAATTTTTCCTCACACTCTGGCTCATCCTAAACCGTTTTCTAGCCTATATTACCCCTCGGATCTTTTCAGCTTAATTTCACGCGACATAATTGATCTTTATTAAAGCGCCTTTAGAGCCGCGTCGTCAAATTAAGCCGTTTTATGTTTAGCCGATAGTGGGCCTTAGGCTATCTAACAGAGAATATTTCTCAGCCAGTCTCCTTTTTTCTTTTTTTTTCTTAATAATCCTGTGCCGGCCAACGACATTAAGCCGTAATACTCTCTCCTGGGCTTTGAGCTCCTCGCCGAGAGGGTCGCACCGACCATAAACGGCCAAGGATTCCGCGGGTATAGTATGAACTCTTCTCAACTTCGCTCGGCCTTCATCGATTTTTTTGCCTCCGCTGGTCATCGCAAGGTTCCCTCCAGTTCCTTGGTGCCTTTCGATGATCAAAGCCTACTTTTCACTAACGCCGGCATGGTCCAATTTAAACGCCTTTTCACGGGAGAGGAGAAGCGCCAATATAACCGCGCAGTGACCAGCCAAAAATGCGTTCGGGCCGGGGGCAAGCACAACGACTTGGAAAACGTAGGCTACACCGCCCGCCATCACACCTTCTTTGAGATGTTGGGTAATTTTTCCTTTGGTGATTATTTTAAGGCCGAAGCCATTAATTTTGCCTGGACTTTACTGACTAAAGAATTTCAATTGCCCTCCGAGCGGCTCTACGCGACCATATTTAATCGCGATGATGACGCCTTTAACCTCTGGCGACAGGTGGCCGGCCTTCCGGCCGAGCGGATCTATAGGCTAGGGGAAAAGGATAATTTCTGGGCCATGGGCGACGTCGGCCCCTGCGGGCCCTGTAGCGAGCTATTATACGACCAAGGCCCAGAAATGGGCTGCGGTAGACCTGATTGCGCCCCTGGCTGCGACTGCGATCGCTATTTAGAGATCTGGAATCTAGTCTTTATGCAGTTTGATCGCGATCAAAGCGGGGCCATAAAGCCTTTGCCCAAGCCCTCCATCGACACCGGCATGGGTTTGGAGCGTTTAACTGCGGTGATGATGGGGGTGAAAACAAACTTTGAAACCGATCTTTTCGTTCCTATCATCAATGAAATTTCTAGGATTTCTGGAGTGCCCTACATTTACGGACAAACCATAGACCCTAGCGATAGCACCTTTCAGACTAACGTCTCTTTACGGGTCGCGGCCGATCATATTAGGGCGGTGACCTTTTTAATTAACGATGGGGTTAGACCCGATAACTTTGGTCGCGGCTACGTGCTGAGAAGAATCCTGCGCCGAGCGGCTCGCCACGGCCGAAAGCTGGGTCTAGATAAGCCTTTTTTGGCTGAGGCCGTTTCTTCTGTGATCGAAGTTTTAGGCCAGGCTTATCCCGAAATAGTTGAAAACTTGGCCTATATTCGTAAGACCATCTCGATTGAAGAGGAGCGTTTTGGAGAGACCTTGGGCGCGGGCCTTAACCTTCTAACTAACGAGATTGAGGAGCTTAAAAAGCGTGGCCAGCAGCTGATCCCCGCAATAGTCGTCTTTAAGCTCTACGACACCTACGGCTTTCCCGTCGATTTGGTGGCCGATATGGCGAGAGAACACAACTTAAGCGTTGATTCCCAAGGCTTTGAGGCGGCCATGGAAGAGCAAAGGGCCAGGGGCCGAGCCGCCTGGAAGAGTGGAGCCTTTAAAGAAGACATAGTTGAGAGCGAAGTTAATCGCTTGACCGCAGCCGGCTTTAGCCAACTTTTTGTTGGTTATGATAATTTGGTGTTGGAAAATCAGACCCCAGCCCTTTTAATCGGCCCAGTCGGCCCCACTCAAGCTGCCGCCAAAGGCGAGAGCGTGGTCGCGGTTTTCGCCCGCACCCCGTTTTACGCCTCATCGGGTGGACAGCAAAGCGATAGTGGAGAAATTCTAAGCCAAAAGGGACGGATTATCGTTCAAAACGTAGTTAAGGCACCTGGCTCCGGGGTTTTTCTCCACTACGGCCAAGTCGTAGACGGGGTTTACGAATTTAATGGCCCTACTAATTTATCGGTTGACGCCCAAAAACGCTTAGAGACCTGCGCTAACCACACGGCCACCCACCTTCTTCACAGTGCCTTAAGGCAAACCCTAGGCCTCCATGCCCGCCAGGCCGGCTCTATGGTCTCTTCGGAAAGGCTAAGGTTCGATTTTACCCATGACCAATCCCTAACTCAAGAAGAACTAGATTTGATAGAGATTTTAGTTAATGAAGAAATCAGAGCCGATCACCCTGTGACCACCGTAATTTCTACCGTCGAGGAGGCTGTTAAAAGCGGAGCTATGGCCTTGTTTGAAGAACGTTACGGAGAAAAGGTTCGCCTCGTCAATATCGGCCAATCTAAGGAATTGTGCGGCGGGACCCACGCAGTCAGCACAGGCCGACTTGGTTTTTTTCTTATCCTCTCCGAGAGCGCGGTTAGCGCGGGGATTAGGCGTTTGGAGTGCCTAACAGGCCATGAGGCTCTCAAAGAGAGCCAAAACGTTAGGCAATTAACCAGAGATGTATGTAGGGCCCTCAAAAGCCCTCCGCGGGAGATATTAGAGCGTCTTTCGCGCCTAAATTCTAGGCTCAAAGAACTTGAAAAAACCCCGAATAAAAGCCAAAGCGACTTAGAGCCAAAGGCTTTGGCTAAAGAAGCTGAAAAAATTAACGATCTATTCTTTCTAGCCCGCCAAGTTACGGCCGCTGACCCAAAAGGCTTAAGACAAATCGGCGATGTCCTAAGAGAGGCTTTAGGGCCCAAGTCGGTGGTGGCCTTAGGTGCCGTCGGTCAAGAGGGTAAGGCCATAATTCTGGCTATGGTTGGAAAAGAGGCCTCAGTGAAAGTAAAGGCCGGAGAGCTAATCGCGGTTATGGCCGCTGCCGTGGGCGGTCGGGGGGGAGGAAAAGCTGATCTGGCCCAAGCCGGGGGGCCTGACGTTAACGGTCTTGAAAAGGCTCTGAAAGAAGCTAGAAATTTAACCCTCAAAGCCGTTCGTTAGCTCTAGCCGTCCTCTGGCTAAGAGGCGAGGCTAAGGCTAAGCTAAAGAATTAGCCTCAATTGCTACCCATTTTTCTTGCTACTGAATGAGATATTTTTAGTTATCCTTGGAGTGTCCGTTCACCAATGTGAACGTTTAAGGGCCCGTTCACAAAAGAGAACGTTGCGGTGCCAAGCCTATTGAAAGGGAAGACACGTACCGCAACAATGTAGTGCCCAATAGGAGCTTAGTAATTTTAACATTAATCCAAGTTAAAATATATGGTTGGAGCAGAGAGCTAAGTAGAA
>JAITQT010000060.1 GCA_031288745.1 Deltaproteobacteria bacterium | reverse complement strand
AGAATATATTGAAAATCAAAATAATGATGACTCTGATGATACGTTTAAAGTTGAATGAAGTTGGCGCAGCTTTAGCTGCAGAATACTTTTGCCTTCTAACAGACCACCGGCTTTAGCCGTTCAAAAGCGACTTTAGTCGCAATTTCAAGCCACCAGCTTTAGCTGGTGGTAGTTGACATAAAAGGAGAGGCGTTAACCTGAGGCTTTTTTAGCTAGCTAAGATTAATTGAATTTCCTCACTCAAGGTTTCGCAAGACTCATGAAAAATTTAATCTATTTTTTAGCCCTAACTCTAACCCTTTTTGGCCTTTCCCAGCAACTGGCGGCTCAGGGGAAGCCGGAAACTTTTAAAATCGGCTTCGGAGGGGCTATTTTGGGCGACTCCTCGGCCTACGGGCTCTCAAGTCTCTACGGCCTTGAGGTGGCTGTCCATCACATTAACGCCGTGGGGGGACTATTAGGCCAACAAGTCGAGATCGTTCAAGAAAACGATGGCTGCGACCCCTCGCTAGCCTCCTTCGCCTCCACCAAACTTATTGGTCAAAATCTTAAAGTTATCTTCGGTCACTCCTGCTCAGGGGCCACCCGCAACGCCTTAAACGTTTACGGCAACAAAGCGGTGGTTATTTCCGCCTCCTCGACCGAAAATTCTCTAACCGAAGACGGGAAACACCCGTATTTTTTTAGAACCACCCCTCGCGACGCGGCCCAGGCTGATAAACTCTCAAATTATATTAGACGCGCTGGCTTTAAAAATATCGCCATCCTTCACGACAAAGCCCTCTTTGGCCAATCTATGGCTGAAAATATCCGCGAGGCCCTAAAAGCCAAAGCCGCCGAACAGATTAAGATTGGCTTTTTCGATGGGGTAAACGCCGGCACCACTTCATTTAAAAATATTATAGAAGTTGTTAAAAAGAGCGGGGCCGAGGCGCTTATCTGGAGCGGCTACTACGACGCAGCCGCCAGGTTAGTTCTCCAAGCCCCTGATAACGGCTTAAACATTCCTTTTCTCGGAACCGACGGTTTATATAACCAACGCTTTGTCACTATGGCCGGCCAGGCGGCCGAAGGGTTAATCGTGGCCGGGCAAAGAGATCTCAGTGGGTCTAAAGCCTCCCAACAGGCCATAGCCTCTCACAAAAGCCGTCGCTCAGAAGACATCGGGCCTTATTTTTTTTACTCCATCGGTGCCGCTCAAGCCTGGTTCGCTGCCGTTGAAAAAGCTGGAGATGCGGCTGATTTTCCTGCCATCAAAAAACGTCTGACTGAGGAGACGGTTGAAACTGTCATGGGCCCGGTCCGCTTTGATGCCCGTGGCGACGTTATAGGGGCCTCCTACTCCCTTTTTAGGCTCAAAAACGGCCTCTTTGAAGAAATAAATTAACCAATTATTTGGCCTCGTTGACCTTATTTATAATTTCCATTTTAAGATTTACTCAAAGAAGGGCCGCAAAAAAATTAGCGGCCCTATAGAATTCTTTCTTCATCTAAGGCCCCACCGTCTTTGGCCAATTAATCTATGGTTTAGTCGTGTCTGTTCACTAATGTGAACGTTTAAGGGCTTATTAACAAGAGGGAATGTTGCGGGGCCAAGCCTATTGAAAGGGACGACGACACATACTGCAACAATGTAGCCCCCTATAGGAACTTAGCAATTTTAACATTAATCCAAGTTAAAATTATGGTTGGAGCAGAGAGCTAAGTAGAAACCTCAAAAGAACTAATGTTAAGATCTTAAGGGTCTGCTAAAACTTAATTACAACTTGAAAGTCGCTACCAGCCGCAACGTGGGAAAAAAAGACTTGGTTAACGGATACGTTTAGTCTAAAAGAACTTATAGGTCATAGATTGCCTAGCCTGAAAATTTTCGGCACCCTAAGGTGCCGACAACTCGTTTCGGGGCTTGAGCTGAACAAAACGACGCTTTAGTGCAAGGTCGGGGCGTAGACCACGGGGTCTTCTACTTTTTTGGGGAGCCTAACCTTTTCCAAAGTTGACCTCAATAGTTCCACCCCTTCGACGTGAGGGTAACACATGGCCACGATGCCCAAAAAATTTATGGTCTCTTCAATAGCTTCTAAGATTATCTCTTTTTGGCCTTTAATTTCTTGATCGAGGTTTTCTAAGATCGGCTTAAGGACGCTTAAGACTTTAGCTGCAGCCAAGGCTCCGATGCGGTGAGAGATGGTTAGAGACGGGCCTTGGAAGTATTGGCGACCGGCTTCTTTAGCCACCACTGCGGCTAAAGAAACGAATTCTTCCTCTAGCTCGGTTCGTATATCTCTAGCCAAAGGGTCTTCCCCTAGCTCGATTGATTCTCTAGCTAAGGCAATCATCCGGCTGATAGCCCGATTGAGGGTCATGTAGCGGTTAAAGGCTAAGTTAAGATCTTCGATTACCTCGGGGAGGTTTTCCATCTGTTTTTTAGCCGCAGTTAAGGCAGTAGCCACGTCTGGCGGCATATCACCCATATCGGGGGCGGCTAGGCTCATGGCCAGTAAATCGGTGATTTCATGAATTTTTTCAAAGTTATTAATTTTTAACATAGTGCTTCTCCTTAAAGTTATATTTGACGGTTAAGATTAGCCGTTTAAGAGCGAGAGGGCCATCTCTGGTAGAGAGTTGGCTTGGCTGAGCATGGAGACAGCGGCTTGACTTAGGACTTGATTTCTCACAAAATCGGTCATCTCTGTGGCCACGTCTACGTCTGAAATGCGGCTTTCTGCTGCCTGTAACGTTTCGCGCATGGTTTCAAGGTTAGTCATGGTGTTTTCTAGCCTATTAACCACCGCTCCTAACTTAGCTCTAATAGCGTCTTTCTTAGCTATCGCCTCGGCTAAGGCATCTAAGGCCAGCTGAGCGGTCGATTGGGTACGTAAGCTGGCCCCCTGCCAGTCGCCGTCGGAGGCGTTTTGGACCTCAAAGAACGACTCTCGGTTTAGCCCGCTGGTGGTCCCCACCGCACCGAACCCGGAAGGCGGCTGGGAGTACCCGAAAAAGTTTATATCTAGGTTCGAGGCCGAAGCGGAGGAGTGGCGGCCTGTATTTAAAATCCATAGATCCCTTTCTAGACCAACGTCTCGGCCGTTTAGACTTACTCCCCAAGTGCCGTAGCCCGTGGGCTGGGCCCTTAATAGCCCCCAGAATTCCCCGCCGTTGCCAAAATAAGAGCCGTCGAGGCCTTCGGCCCCTGTTTCGTCGTTGTGCCAAACGATGGCCTTTTGAAGAGAGGCGCTGGAGGCGATGGCGGTTCCTAGTCTTTCGTCACTACCAGATATTTCGTCGTTATTGCCTCCCTCGCGGTTAAAAACGTAAACCGAGGTGTAACCGGAGCGATAAGAGTAATCTTCTATTTTGGCCCAAAATTGTTGGCTGTTATTGTTTACGGCCGAGGCGAAGGCCGTTATCATCGAAACTCCAGCGGCGACTGAGGAAGTCATATCGACCATAACCTGGTAAGGCTGGCAGGCGCTGGAAGCCAAAGAGGCGCTTCCGATAAAATAATATTCATTCCCTAGGCAAATGCGGGTGGCGTTAGCTGAAAATTCGTAGTTGACCATATCCAGGGCGGTGGTGTCGCTCTTAAAATCAATTCTAACTCTCGATTGGGTACCGCGGTTAACGCTATTAATAAGTGTTTCTAAGTTCCAGCCCGAGCCTAGTTGATAAGCCCCGCCGACATAGCGGCCTTGACTAAGTTCAGTATCTATATTTTGCTCTTGATCCCAATTGTAACCGTAAGCGAAGATACTACCGGAGGCCCATTGTTGTACTGGCTGACTGAGGCTGGGGACTCCTCCTCCGCAACAACCTTCAGTGGCTTGTGGGCTAGCTAGGTTATTAGTGCTCCAGACGTCGTTTTTAGCGTCCCCGCCCACCTTAAGGCCGGTGAGTGTGGTGGCCCGCACGTCGTCGATTTTAAGGAAATAATAGTCCTCTTCTTTGCTATTGCCGGCCCCAAAGTGTATCTTAAGTCCTAGGCCGTGGTGCATCGATTGTAGGCTACCGTCAAGTAACTTAACCCCGTTAAAGTTGGTGGCCGTGGCGATACGGTCGATTTCAGCAGCCATAGCTTGATATTCGGAATTTATAATTTCTCTTTGCAAGGTAGTGTAAGTGCCGGTGGCGGCTTGCTCGGCTAATTCTCTCATCCGAACGAGTTTTTCGTCGATAACCGACATGGCCCCTTCTGCAGTCTGAAGTAAACTAATGCCGTCGGCCGCATTCCTAAGGCCCTGTTCCATGTTTAATAGTTCGGATCTCATTAGCTCTCTAATGCCAAAGCCGGCCGGGTCGTCTTGGGCCGAATTGATCTTGAGCCCCGAGGAGAGCCTTTCAGTATTGACGGCCAATCGTGCGTAATGGTTATCGAGCATAAAGCTGGTGAATATGGCTGGCATATTATGATTTAAAACGATACCCATTATAATAACCTCTGGCTTGATACTGGCTTGAGAGACCGCGAGGGAAATTTAACTTCCTTCAAAACTCTTATCGGAGTTTTAGTCTGGGACTTAAATATTTTTTTAAAAATTTTTAAGATCCTTAAAGATTAACTTAAGCTTTATCTAAGATAAGCCTCGAACTCTGAGTTTGGGGCTTAAAAGCTTCTAAGGGCCTTTAATTTTTTATCTAAAGTTAGTGAGGTTGATTTTGTTTAGTTTAGAAGGCTAAGCTAAATGGTCGAAGTTGAGGGTAAGGGCGAGGCTGGTTGATAAAGAGGAGAGAAAAGAAGGGCCAAAAAAACCTCAATCTTAGGGCTTTTGGTTAATTGAGGCTAAAACCAACTTTGGCACCCGCACTCTTTACCAAGAGCTAAGGTGAGGGAAGCCAAAGCGTTTTTTTAAAGGCCAGAAAAAGTTTTGTTTTAGAGGCTAAATTTTAGAAAAATGCCTATGATAGGGCTTAAATTATGATTTATAAGGGCCCTATTTTGACTTCGCCTTTGATTCGAAGGACTTTTGGGCCTTAATTTCGTTTAAAAGATCGGTGAAGTAGGCTTGGGCTGTTTGTTGAGACTGGTTAGGGCGCTTAATATAATAAGGTTGTCCGCTAACGGAAGATTTAGAGGCCAGTAGTTCGATAAAATTTTCGACCGTCTGTATTTTGGCCCCGGCTTGCGATAACTTACGCTTAAGATGAGCGGCGGCTTGGGCGGAGTTATACTCTTTACCGTTTCTGATAAAAATCAAATCTTTTTGGGAGTCAATGGATTTTATTAAGGCTAGAGTAAGAGCTAGTTCCTCGCCCTCCAAGGCCATCGCCGGTCTGGCCAGCCAGTTTAAGGCGGCCAAAACTAATAAAAGGGCCAAGGTGCTGGAACGAGGTGTTGAGTTATATTTATGATTTTTAAATAACAACATAATGCCTCTTTTATGTATTTTAACTACTTAAAAATAATTTAATATTTAGAAAAATTATATTTAAATCCTAGTATTGAGCTAGCTGCCATAGGGCAGTGGTTAAAAAGCTTTAGATTAAAACTATGAGCGGGTGGTTTAACTATACTTAATCTCTCTCTTTAAGTCAAGAGCGGTTATAGCTTAGTTAGGCCTAATCGGGTTATTAAAGCTTAGACCTAAAAGCCAAAAAACTATGAGAGGGCTTAAGCTAATTGGGAGTGAGGCTTAGGCCTATAAAAGAATATTAGGTCTATCTAAAAGTATAAATTTAAATATTAACTTAGAAAGCATGGCTCTTTCTTAATTGAAAGACATGACTTAGTAGATAATAAAATTTCAATTATTAAAAATTAGCTAAATTTTAAATGTTTTATTTATTTTTAGCCTTAATAAATGGCTTCCGTAGTTTTAGGGGTATAATTTTTAGGTTTTTTGGCTCTCTTCGATTTAGCCGGAGAGCTGAGGCTAGAGTAGATTTGGAGAGGATAAAGATAGTCTTTTTTTGTAAATCAGTGGACTTTGATTTGTTAGTGAGGTAAAATCATAAAGTTTCTTACTGGCGGACTTTAGGCCAATTTTTGGCCTCCGTCACGCTAGCCCCATTTGGTCGCGTGTACGGCCCAGCGAATAGGTTATTTTTAGTTAGTTTGAAGTCAGTTTAACTTTTGTCTCTCGTTTAGCGCCAAAAAAATACCAGTTTTAGTTATTTAAACTTCGAGAGATTGTGTAGGTTCACAAATGTGAACGTTTAAGGGCCCGTTCACAAGAGAGAACGCTGCGGGGCCAAGCCTATTGAAAGGGACGACCCATACCGCAGCAATGTAGCCCCCTATAGGAGCTTAGTAATTTTTACATTAATCAAAGTTAAAATATATGGTTGGAGCAGAGAGCTAAGTAGAAACGTAAAAGAACTAATGTTGCTCGAAGCGCAAAAAGTCCCCTTTATCAATCCTTAAATTTATAACATATCCTTATTACTAGTTAATTTGTTAGACGATTTTGCTTTTAAGAGGTTTTTGCGCTTCGATCAATGTTAAGAACTTAAGGGTCTGCTAAAACTTAATTACAACTCGAAAGTCGCTACCAGCCGCAACGTGGGGAAAAAAGACTTGGTGAACAGTTACGAGAGATTTAATTGATCGCCCTCGTTTTTTCGACCCCTACGGGTGGTCATAAACTTAAATCGCCCGAAGCGATAGCCAGCCAAGGCCCCTAGGTCAGGGCTAATAAACTCTCAATTTAAATTTTTCTTGCCTAACTTAAAAAAGACCTTAAATTAAGGCTTTACTTTAGCTGATGATGCAGTTAATTAGGCGAGGCGAAACTTTTTTAGGCCCTCGAAGGTCATTTGGCGAAACTTAGGGCCGACAATTTTTAGTTATAGTCGTGACGTAATGGGCGAGGATTGTGGATGGACCGAGACGGCGAAACATTTTTACCACCCGCCGTAAGGCCGGCGTCTTTGACCCCGGTCGGTCGACCTGTGCCCTTGCCTCCAGCCCAGCGAGAGTTGGCCCAGCCGCCGGCTGCTCCTAGCGTTGATTCGTTTAGAGCCTATTTAAACGAAGTTAAGCGATTTAAACTATTATCTAAAGCCGAGGAAGAGGAGTTAATAAAGCGCTATAAGCGCACCGGAGATCCAGAGGCCGGACAGAGGCTCATCACCGGCAACTTGCGCTTAGTGGTTAAAATCGCTATGGAGCTGCATAGCTATTGGTTAAATAACCTTCAAGATTTAGTCCAAGAAGGCAACATGGGCTTAATGCAAGCCTTAAAAAAGTTTGATCCCACGCGGAAAGTGAAATTTAGTTTTTACGCTGCTTATTGGATTAAGGCCTACATTTTAAGATATATTATGAAAAATTGGCGTCTAGTAAAAATAGGCACCACTCAGGCGCAAAGAAAACTTTTTTTTAACCTTAAAAAGGAAGAGGATAGATTAATCAAAGAAGGTTTGGAACCTTGCTATAGTTTATTAGCAGAGCGTTTGGGCGTCTCGGAAACCGAAGTGATGGAAATGGACTCTAGGTTCAAGGCTGGTCGCGAGGTTTCTTTAGATACCCCTCAGGGTGAAGTCTACGGGCAGATGCAAGTTAGCTTAATTCCCTCCAACGAAGAGACGGTCGATAATTTTTTGGCCGATTCGCAAATAAGGCGAATGTTGGGGGAAAAGTTGGCTCTCTACCGCGAGACGTTAACCCCGCGGGAAACGACCATCCTTGATAAAAGGTTATTGACCGACGACCCGGTGACTTTACAGGAGCTGGGGGAAGAATTTGGCGTCAGCCGAGAAAGGGTCCGCCAACTTGAAGAAAAGCTTAAAAAGACTTTGGGCGAGTATTTACTGCGTGAGTTGCCCGAAATTGATTTTGATAGATTGATTTAATTTGTTATTTTTGGTGTTGCTCACCTTAACTGGAGAATATGTCTACTCACTCCAAATATCTCTCCTATCCTCGGCGTGTTAGCTCTTTCGCTCTAGCCTTAGCCGCGCTGATCTCCATTTTTTTGGGCGGCTGCTCGAGCGCCTTGTTTTTGCCCGAGGGGCAAAATATAAGCGATAGTTATTATTTCTTTCTCAAAGCCCAGTACGACGAGCTTAACCGCAAAGAGGATCAAGCTATTGAATCTATGGAGCGAGCTTTGAAAAGCTCCGGGGGCTCTTTTTATCTTTATTTGGAGACGGCTAGACTCCTTAGCCGCGCTGGCCGCTCAGAGGCTGCAGTTAAGTATTTAACCAAGGCCTTAGAGCTAAAACCCGCCGACGTCGAGGCCAGGTTATTTGCTGCTTGGTTGTATGCCGGGGTCGGTAATTGGGAGGAAGCGGAAAAACATTATTTGGAAGTGTTAAAGATTGACCCGCGCAACGAGGAGGCCCTCTCCTATTTAGGGGCGCTTTACGCTGAAAACGGGCGGATGACAGACGCCCAAAAGACTTTTTTAACTTTAGGCGACATGGCCCCAGGCTCTCATCTGCCGGACTATTATTTGGGACGCTTGGCACAAAAGAATGGGGAAATTGATAAGGCTACAGCCCTTTTTAAGAAGTCCTTGGCTAAAAATCCTGACTTCGTAGCCGCCTTAACCGAGCTATCCATAATTTATGAGCAAAGCGAAAAGTTTCGGGAGGCTGAAAAGACCTATAGGAAATTAATAAAGCTAAGGCCAGAGACTACCGTGCCTCGCGCAAGATTAGCTAGGCTTCTTTTAAAAAGAGGTCGCAGGGCGGAAGCGACCCAAATTTTTAAGGAAATGAACGAATTGGCCGCCGACAACCCCCACGCCGGGATTATGGTCGGTTTAGCTTATATAGAGGAAGGACTCTTTGAAGAGGCCATTAATGAATTTCAAACTCTACTGAAAAAAAATCCTAAAAACGATCAGGTTAAATATCTATTATCTTCCGTCTTAGCTGAGAGCGGCCAAAGACCCAAGGCTAAAGAGCTTCTCTACGAGATAAAACCCGATTCCGAACAGTTTGTCGATTCAAGGCTTTTTTTGTGTGGCTTATTGGTTGAAGATGGGGAAAAGGAGAAGGCCCTCGAATTAATGTTAGAGGCTCGTCGTCAAGCCCCTGCCTCCCCGCAGTTAGTTTTGGCCCAGGCGACCTTGTTTGAGGAGTTGACCCGTTTTAAGGAAGCTAAAGACATTTACGTTAAGAGTTTGGAGTCTTTTCCCGACGTCGCCGAGATCCATTTTAGGCTTGGTTATGTGGAGGGTAAATTAGGCGAGGAGGCAGCTAGCTTTAAAGAAATGCGCAAGGCCATCGAGCTTGAGCCCGACCACGCCGAGGCCTTAAATTATTTGGCTTATTCATACGCTGAAAAAGGGGAAAACCTAACTGAAGCCTTAGATATGGCTATTAAGGCCAACACCCTTAAGCCTGACAATGGCTATATCGTCGACACCTTGGCGTGGGTTTATTTTGTCTCTGGAAACGTGGCTAAGGCCTTACCCCTTTTGGAAAAGGCCGCCAAACTCTCTCAAGAAGACGCAGTTATAATGGAGCATTTAGGTGATGCTTTAATTAAGTCGGGGCGAATTAAGGAAGGTAAGCGGGCCTATTTGAAGTCTTTGGAGAAGGGTCACGAAAACCCAAGCGTTTTAAATGAAAAACTTAAAAAAATTAGCAATTAGTCTGCTACTGTTAGTTTTAGTCCTCTTTTTAGCTGGCGCTTGTCAAAGATTAGGCTCGCTTAAGACCTCCACGCCGCCAGCCTCCAGCGGAGCGGCCCTGGACTTATCTCGCGCCCTTTACCAAAAAGGGTCAAGTTTGGGCACTTTCGCGGCTAGAGGTTCGATCAATCTAACCCAAGGTCGCACGATTCGCTATTTTAAATTTGAGTTTTTGGCTAAACGACCCTCTAATTTTATCTTAACCGTCCTAGACCCTATGGGCCGACCAGCGTTAAAGATAATTTCCAATCGCGATTTAGTCTCGTTTTTAGATTATCGTGCGGCCGTTAAGACGGTTGGCTCATCTTCGAGTTTAAAACTCGAGGGTGTTTTAGCCTTTGATTTTACGCCCTCCGATTTTATTTCTTTTATGTCCAACTCTCTCATCCCCAACCCCGAGGCCGCTTCGGTTAACGACGCGGCCGAGCCGCGCTTATTAACTTTGCTCTCGGTCCAGCCTCAATGGGCTGAGGTCAACTTTTTAGTTCGCCTCGAACCTGGTGCTGACGGGGCCAGGATAAAGGGCTATCAGTTTAAATCAGAAGATAGGGATAAAAACGGGCTTGAGATTAATTATGATCGCTTCTTACCCTTAAAAAGAGAAGATGGAGCCAATGTTTTACAAGATTTTCCCCATAATTTAACTATTAAATCGTCCGACGGGGCTAATTCTTTGGTCGTTCGCTATGACGAGGCGCGGCTAGGACTAACTTTGGGCGATGAATTTTTTCTGGCCCCCACTCCTGCGGGTTTTAAGGAAGAAAGAATCTAAATCGTCGGACCTAAAAAATTTAAAGTGGAAATTGTATCTAAGATCTGGTAAATTTGCTATTAATAAACTCTTCCCCTTTAGGTGTCGTTAAGTAAAGCTGATTTGACCTGGGGCTTTTTTAAAACCTAAGACTTGAGGCCGCTTTTCTAGATAGGCTTGGGGGGCTGGTTTGAGCTATAAAAATAGAGGCTTAAGACTTTTGGCTGGTTAGGCGATCCTTAAAAAACCGATAATGGTTTTTGACCGGCAAAAACGCTTGATTAAAAAATGGCGCTTGGTCATTGTAAGCGCTCTTGCTGGTTTAGGGGCTCAGTTATCCATATAAAGGTCGTTTTTTTGAGGCCAAAAGGCGGAGGCTCAAATGGCAGCTAATGATTCTAATTTCGACCGTAAAATATGGCCTACTAATGAGGCCCCGTTAGACGAGTCAACAGAATATCAAATAGACGATGGTCTCGACACAGAGATGGAGACGATCATTAAACGGCTCGATGAGGCTATCGCTCAAAGCTCTAATTTAGAGCCAGGCCGACAAAGTCCTCCGGTCCCTCCCGAGGCTAGGCCTTTAGAGCGCCCTGTAGAGCAGGCGGCTAGACCGGCCCAGCTAGCTAAGAGCATTTCGGCCCCGCCTCCACCTTCATCCTCTCAGCTATCTCAGAGAGTCCCGCCGCCTCCGCTATTTCAGTCGCCCCGGCCGCTTAAGCCGGTCAGGGCTATTGAGGCTGAGGAAACTATCCTCCTGACCGACGTTTTAAGCCCGCGTGAGGAGATAGACGAGGGGATCATTGATCCAAATTATCTTCCTCGAGCTAAAGTAGCCCAAATAGGGAAAGAGGAGCAGAAGGCTGGCGAAAGTGTTCCTAGGCCCTCCTTGGCCCCCCAAGCCGATGGTAACTGCCTGGCCCAACTTAGTCCTATGGAGCTAGGAGAAGTTATTGAGCAGGCGGTTTTTTCCGCTTTGGTTAAGTTTTTTTCCCGTTAGTTTACTTTGAATAATCGTAACCGTTCACCAAGTCTTTTTTTTCCCCACGTTGCGGCTGGTAGCGACTTTTGAGTTGTAATTAAGTTTTAGCATACCCTTAAGTTCTTAACATTAGTTCTTTTAACGTTTCTACTTAGCTCTCTGCTCCAACCAT
>JAITQT010000042.1 GCA_031288745.1 Deltaproteobacteria bacterium | reverse complement strand
TTTAGGGAAAAGGCTTAATTGGATCGGTTTTCCGTCTTTTTATGACAAAATAAACCGTCTCTATCTGGACAAAATCGACCGTCCCAAACACGAGTATAATAGAAAATCAGACAATTGAGGAATGAAAACAAGATTAAAACCAGAATGCGCCTAATATCCCCACACCTGCCAGGACAGAGTTTTATGGAGCATTCGATAAATAATTTTACTTTTTAAGGCGGAAAAAATCAATAATTTTCAAAATAAATTATTATTGGATTGATGGTCAAAAATTTAAACTGATAGTAACCGTTCACCAAGTCTTTTCTTCCCCACGTTGCGGTTGGTAGCGACTTTCGAGTTGTAATTTAAGTTTTAGCATACCCTTAAGATCTTAACATTAGTTCTTTTGAGGTTTCTACTTAGCTCTCTACTCAAACTATATATTTTAACTTGGATTAATATGAAAATTACTGAGCTCCTATAGGGGGCTACATTGTTGCAGTATGTGTCGTTCCTTTCAATAGGCTTGGCCCCGCAACATTCTTTTGAACGGGACCTTAAACGTTCACATTTTTGAACGGACACAACTGATATATCTTAAGGCCGGCTCGGCTTTTGGGGCCTAAGTATAATAATAAATCTATAAAAAAAACTCCGAAAGAAACTAATCTTTCGGAGGTTATTTTGAAGGCTAAAAAAATAAAGCAAGAGTTAAATTGTAGGCCCACTGGCCTCGGCTCCCGCAGGTAAGGCTAGAGAGCGCAGGGGTATAACTCTATTTTTTAAAAGATTGGGCCAAGCCGCAGTCCAGCCGCGATAATGATCTAAGGCTAAACCCTCACGAGAAAAACTTTGAAAGGGGGCCAACTTAGAAAACCTTAAAGACATATCGGGAGTGATAATCCTATCGTTTAGGCCGTAGAAGTGGATTTGGGGTATTAAGACTATTGAGGAAGCGCGGCTAGCCGGATTAAGAGAGCCGGTTAAGGGCAGCCAGCCGCTATTTTGCACCCACCATTCGGTATCTAACAAACCGGCTACGGTGACTAGTGAAACCACATCCGAGCGGCTCTCGGCTAGTAAGACAGCTAGCCCCCCACCGCCAGAAAAACCGACTAAATGTATTCTGGTAGCCCCGGTTTTACTTTTAACCTCATCAATGGCTCGGCTAGCCGCTTCGACCACTTCTGGGGCCAAGCGGCCGTTAGACCAGTAGGTCTGGTATTGCGGCCCAGCGTAAGCGGGCATAAACTGGCCGACCCTAGCCAAATACAAAACTAAGGGCGAGGGGTCTAGAAAGGCCAATTCCAGAGATTGGGCTTGGACTGGGGTGGGATCTTGGGAGGGGCGTCCTCCGACTACGGCCCGACCGTCACCTTCTAAATAAACGGCCAAGTCAGTCCCGCCTGAGCCTTTAAGAAGACCGGCCAGCCTAAAAGGTGGAGCGGCTAAATCTAAAGGCGTAAAGCCGCTTTTCCAACCTCGCTCGACTTGTCTCTGCCACAGGGAAGTACTGGCTGAACTTCCGCAGGAGCACAAAAACAAGACGATAAAAAAGAGAAAGAGGCTGGCCTTAAGGCGTCGTTTAACTAGCTTAGGGCTACTCGCACTCATAGGTCCTGGGGATGCCAACGGATCTAAAATTATCATCTATCGACTGGTATGCAATATAATTATTTTTTTCAATAGCGCAGGAAAGACAAACAGAACAGCATTTTTGACAAATAGGATCATTAAAGTCAAAATTACCGAAACATTCCAGTCGGCCGTCAAGTCCGACTGGCCGGCTAAGACAACGATGAAGCATCAGGCGCTCCGAAGAAGTTAGGCTAAGCTAAAAAATGTAGTTAGCCCAGTTGTTGGCTCTTAAGCGAGGCCGCCGACAGGGCCTCGCTTATTAGAGCGGTCAAAGCTCCCTTCTCCAATTGGTGAAGGGCCTCGGCGGTCGTGCCGCCGGGAGAAGTGACTTGATCCCTTAACTGGCTCAAACTTAAGTTGCTATTATTTAGAGCCGTCTTAACCGAGCCTAAGGCCGTGCTTAAGACCATGCGCCGAGCTGTCTCCCAGCTTAGACCTAAGCGAACGGCCCCTCTAATCATAGCTTCAAAGATTAAAAAGAAATAAGCCGGCCCAGAGCCGCTAAGCGCAGTGGCCTGATCGAAATAAGATTCGTCTAAGTACTCCACTTCCCCCACTGCCTTAAAAATAGTCTCTACCTTTTTTAAATCGCTAGATTCAACGTCTGAGGAAGAGCAAATAATTGTTAAGCCGCATTGGCATAAGGCCGGAAGATTAGGAAGCACCCTAACAATCTTAGTTGAGGGGTGCAGACACTGAGTCAAACTTTTTAATTTGACCCCAGCGGCTATGGAGACGATTAATCTATTTTTAGCCTCCTCTTTTACTTCATTTAAAACGTCCAGAACCTGATGGGGTTTTACGGCCACCACAACTGTTTCGCTTATAGAGACAAGTTGGCTATTATCTACCGCTCTTGTGAGATAGGGGTTGTCTAAAGCTTTTATAGGATCGCTATAGGCCTGTTCAGATAAAGCGATAAGCTCAGAGGCGATTAGTCCTTGAGAAATCGCTTTAGCCATGCGGCCGTAACCTAAAAACCCAACCTTAGCCATGAATTATCTCTCTTAACGGCCCTTTTCGGCCTGGGCTTGAACGGCGGTAATAGCTACGGTGTTAATGATATCAGGCACGGTACAGCCACGAGAGAGATCGTTAACAGGGGCGTTAAGCCCTTGGATGATGGGACCAACCGCCACGGCCCCGCTAGTCCTTTGGACCGCCTTATAGCCGATGTTTCCGGCGTTAAGGGTGGGGAAGATGAGTACTGTGGCTTGACCGGCCACCTTGGAGTTGGGCATCTTACCTTTGGCCGTGCGTGGATCTAAGGCCGCATCAAATTGCATGGGACCGTCTAAGGCCAGCGAAGGATAAAGCTTAGCTGCCGATTCGAGGGCGATTTTGGTGGCTTCGTGTATAGCGTCAACGTCTGGACCAGTCCCGGAAGACCCGGTAGAATAACTTAGCATGGCCACTTTTGGCTCTACCCCAAAGGCCTTGGCCGTCTGGGCCGAGATAATGGCGATTTCAGCTAGCTGTTGGGGGGTGGGGTTAGTGTTTATGGCGCAGTCGCCAAAGACTAGGATCTTATCTTTCATGCACATAAGAAAGACGGAACTTGCAATTGAGCAGCCTGGCTTAGTTTTAATAATGGAGAGGGCTGGCCTAATAGTGTCGGCCGTAGTTCCGGCGGCTCCTGAGACCATGCCGTCGGCTCGGCCATTTTTAACCATCATGGTCCCAAACCAATTGCGATCGTCAAGCTGAGCCTCGGCTTTTTCCGGGGTAATGCCTTTGGCCTTGCGTAGCTCAAAAAATTGATCAACTAATTCTTTGCGGAAAGAGGCGCTCTTAATATCGACTAGCTGGGCTGCGCCTAGGTTCCCTAAATTTAGCTCGCGGGCCTTTGTTTGGATTTCATCGACCTTACCCAAAAGAATAATATCGGCAAAACCGCGCTTTAAGATATAATCGGCCGCTGTTAAGATGCGATCGTCGTCTGATTCAGGTAAAACTATGCGCTGCTTTGGCGAGCGGGCCCTTTCTATTAAGTCATACTCAAAGCGCTTCGGGGTGACTACCGAGGGCTTAAAGGCCATGATTTTGTGGGCCAAGAGGGGAGCAAGAGAAGCGTAATCGCCGCTATTAAGGGTTATAACCTCAACTCCTTCTAAGAGTGAGGCCTCTGGGGCCGCAGGAGCCTGGTCGATAAAAACCACAGCTAAAACTTGGGCATAATTACTTTTATAATAACGAAGGCCGCTAGCTGCGAGCCCTGGGGCGGCTGAACTTAAAAGAACCACGGGGGCAGCTAAGTTGGCGGCTAAGACTGCGTCGAGGCCCTGGAGAAGGTAAGCCGGGGGCCCTTCTAGACAGGCACCTTCGATGACCACCTTTTCAAAACGCTCGGCGATTTTGGCGTAACGGGCCAAGACTTCGTCGATCAAGGCCGACTCTTGCCCGCGGTTAAGATAATCGCGAGCTTGCTCTAAGCTTACTCCGTAGATATCTCTGACAGGAAGACCTAATCTATCGGCCAAAGATTTAAGCCGTTCGCAATTTTCCGGGTCTGACCCGATGCTCTTAAAATAACCAGCCTTACCTCCGTCAGCAGAGCAACAGCTTAGAAAGGTTTCAACGGCTTTGGGTCTGTCGACGGCCGAACTGGTCGAGGCTAAAAAAACGCTGGGCATGAACAAATTACCTCCAAAAATAAGGCTAAGCCCCGACGGGGGCAGCGAAATCAGCCCCTCTCCCAATACCTTTAGGCTAAAGCCCAAAGGATTAACCAGGCTGCTTTTGAATGCTCCTAAGCTTTAGGATGATTTAAAAGCCCTAACGGCCGAGAGACGGCGGTATATTACTCCATAACTGACTAAAAGTCCAGTATGGAAAATAGAAAAACAGAAAAATATATTTAGATAAATTTACATTAGATTTAATTAGAGCTGTTCAAGGTAAATTGCTGTAAAAAGGGGAGATAAAAAAAATGTTGCTGGCTATAAGGATAAAATTAAATCTTATATTTATATAAATAGATAGTTATAATAAACTAAAAGTGTATATTAGACTTACGCTACTAAAAATATTCTTGGTCTGTATATTGTCGTTTTTGTAACCGTTCACCAAGTCTTTTTTCCCCACGTTGCGGCTGGTAGTGACTTTCGAGTTGTAAGGTAAGTTTTAGCATACCCTTAAGTTCTTAACATTAGTTCTTTTAACGTTTCTACTTAGCTCTCTGCTCCAACCATATATTTTAACTTTGATCGAAGCGCAAAAAGTCCCCTTTATCAGTC